>JACPDV010000502.1 GCA_016183835.1 Armatimonadota bacterium | reverse complement strand
TCAGCTCCAGGCGCAGGTAGAGCGGCCGGTTGGCCGGGTCGCGCGCGCCGATCAGCACGGAACGGCCGGCCTTCGGCGACGCGAACCCCACCCACGGTGCGGGGAGGGTCTCGGGATAGGCGTAAAACTGCTCCGGGCCCTGGTCGCCGAGCCAGCTCATGTTGTTGAACACCTTGAAGATGGTCGCCGTGGTGTAGCCTGGCGCCGCCGCGCCGCCGGCCTTCCCGGACGGCCGCACCATCTGCGTGGCCTTCAACTGGCCGTTGGTGGCGCCCAGCCCGTGCATGCCGCCGAGCACCGGGAAGTAGGTCTCGCCCACGGCGTAATCCGACGGGTTGTCGAGGGTCAGCCCAAACAGCACGCCGCCGCCGCGCAGCTCGATGGTCATCGTGGCCGAGACGTTGAACGGCTGGCCGAGGTAGTTGCGCAACGGGCCGTCCCAGCGCAGCGTGAGCCGCTTGCCGTCCAGCCGCCAAGAGCTGAGCTTCTGGTCTCGACCGCGGATCCAGTTGGCCTCGAGCGTCTCCCACGGCTCCTTGCCGGGAATGGGCAGCGAGAAGCGGAAGCTGCCGGCGAGCCGCGGCTCGAGAAGCAAGTCGAGCCCGCTCACCGGGTCGCGCAGGCGCGTCACGGAACCGTTGGCGCGGCTGACCTCGACGAGGCAATGCTCGTCCTCGAGCTTGATCGAGCGGCGCGGGTCGAAGCGCGGCGGGGCCTTCACCGGCCTGGCGTAGTCGCCGGGGAAGTCGGCGGTGCGAACGTCGTCGACGCAGAGCATGGAGAAGGTGGGCTGGTCGGCATCGTCCACGGCCTGGAGGTATACGGTCTCGCCGCGGTGCTGCGAGCCGTCCAGGAAGACGGGGACGAAGTTGGTGGTGTCGGGTGCCCAGACGCGGTCGATTTCGGTGCCGTCGGCGAGGTTGAGGGTGACGTAATTCCACCGGCGCGGCTGGCCGGTGCCGAAGACCGAGGCCCAGCCGGAGATCAGCATGTGCACGGCGGGCTTGTCGAGGACAAACGGCTTGGACGTGAGCTTGCCCAGCGCCGGCTCGCCCTTCCCACCGCTCCAGGCCCAGTACCTGCCGGCCCAGCCGGCATAGTAGCCGCAGGAGTTGTCCACCACGACCCAGTTCGGGTCGGCGGTCCAGCCGTCGAAGCCGCCGGATTCGAAGCCGCCGTTGGTCACGTCGGCGAAGACGGGCGTGGCGAGGCAGCACGTCGCCAGGCACATGGACAAGAGAAGCGCCGCCTCCCATCCGGGCACCCCCTCCTTGGCAAGGCGCATCCTGTGTCATTGTTACTTTTGGACCCTGCGTTGGAGTGGACCGAGTGGTGTGCCACTGGCGGCTTGCCCGCCAGTGCGTCGCCAGGGGCTTTGGGTCGTAGAGGGCCGCGATGGGGGTCATAATGGGATCTGGGGCCGCTGAGGGCGGGCCGGACACTGGCGGCCAAGCCGCCAGTGGCACACCATGTCGCCGGAAACGGCGTCTCCACCACCGCCAAAGTAACAATGACACAGGCTGAGCTTGGCAAGGAGGGGGTACCCGACCCCGGAGCGCGTCGCTGGAGCGGCTCATCGCCCACCTCCCAGCTCCTCGACGAACGCCAGCCGTTCGCCCGGGATGGTCACCGTCGCGGGCAGACTCACCGTCCGCGCCTTGGTCCTGGGGATGTGGATCCGCACCCGACCTCCACCGCCGTCGAATGCCTTGACCGTCACCTGCCGCGCCTCCATCCGGCTGTTGGTCAGGATACACACCCGCCGCGCAGTGGTGCGGTTGCGGAAGACGTTGTAGGCAACGCCGTCGGGCGGCCCGCCCTCGAGGGTCACCTCCCGGGCGCCGAGCACCTCGCCGAAGAAGACGGTGTCCTGCAGCTCGTCGCGGATGCGCTTGACCTCCTTGATGTAGTCGGCCAATCCGCGGAACGGCGGCCAGTCGACGCTGCGGCTGAAGTTGAGCGGCGCCACCATCACGGCGTGCCCGTCGCGCACGGCGTTGTTCACACCCAGGTAGTCGTAGGCCTGGTAGAGCCCCAGCGTCTCGACGTTCTCAGGGAAGACCTTGCGCGTGATGAGCTGGTTGCCCACCCACCACGTGGCGCCGCCGAACTGCAACATGCGGTCCCAGTTGCACTCGAACGACTGGCACCAGTCCGGGTTGCGCCGCCGGCATGACTGGTAGATCTCCCGCGTGAGCTGTACGGCGCCCTCCCAAGTGGCGGTGTCGGGGCTGAGCGGGCTGTCGGGGTTGTAGTCGATGGCCGCCGGGAACATCTTGTCCACGTGCACGCCGTCGCCGCCGATGCTCGCCAGCTTGGTGAAGTAGTCGACGATGACCTTGCGGAACTGGGGAAACGCCAGGTTGGCCCAGGTCATCAGCTTCGGATGCCCGGCCCGTGCCCAGAGGGTGCCCATGCCCCAGCCCGCCATCCACGTGGGGCCGCCGTCGGCGCGCATCTCGCGGTACTTCTGCAGCTCGGACTTGTACCAGTCCGACTCCACCATCATCGGCTGGTAGTTGGCGAAGAAGTTGACCTTCACGCCCATCCTGTGGCAGGCGCGGATGCCGGCCTCCAGCTCCTCCCAGGTGCCGAGCCGCGGGTCGGGCTCGTAGAAGGGGTAGCCGTTGTCGTGCCCGCCGCGCTGCCAGCCGCTGACCTGCACGGCGTTGATGCCGTGGTCCTTCGCCGCCTTGGCCCACTTCGGGATGTCACGGAAGGTGTAGCTGATGGTGCCCTCGGGCAGCATGAACATGGTCATGACGAAGAACGACTGCCGGCGGATCCAGTCGTCCTTGGGCTGCACGATGCCGAACGTCTTGCCGAACCACGCGCGGTAGGTCTGCGCCGCGGCGGCCCAGTCGCCGTCCACGAAGCGCAGCTCCACCGGCGAGCCGTCCCATGTCCCGCCCGGCGGCACGAACGGCGAATGGGCGATGCAGGCCGCCAGGTCCGTCGCCCCGGCCGGGCCGGTCTCCACGAAGCGGAAGGCCTTGTAGCGCGCCACCGGGTCGTGGGCGCCGAAGTAGAGCGTCTTCCGGGCGGCCATGCTCTGCACGCAGGCGTAGGAGAGGTTCATGTGGCCGGGGTAGCCGTACGCCGCGCCGCCGGCCGTGGGCACCAACGCGCGCTCTGTGGGCGTCGAGGTGGGGACCCAGAGCGTGGCGTCAGGCGCGAAGCCGGTCAGCCCGCCCGCGAACGGGTACCAGGCCTCCTGCACCTTGAGCTGCGAGTGATTTTCCAGGTGCAGCCCGAAGGTCAGCCCGCGTTCGCCGGCGGCGACGGTCATGCGCACCGCGATCGGCTGTTCCGCGCCGGCCGTGTCCTTGAGCGGGCCGTTCCACTCCAGCGTCAGGCTGTTGCTTTCCACGTGCGAGCCGGAGAGCGCCTGGTCTTTCCCCAGCACGACGGACGTGGACTTGTCGGGCTTGAGCAGGACGAGGCGGTAGTTCTCCGCGGCGTCCTCGCGTGCGGCGAGAGCGATGCCGGAGAGGGTGTCGGTCACGCGGAGGATCCGGCCGTGAGCGGGATCCACCTCCAGCGCGACGCCGCCGGCGCGCAGGGCGAGGCCCGGCTGGGCGAAGCCGGCGCCACAGCACAGCACCGTTGCTGCCACGGCACTCAGGACTGCCCTGTAGTTCACGCCACGCCTCCCGTCATCACCTTCGCGTAGGGGCGACCCTCGTGGTCGCCCGTCCCCGGCCCTGGAACGCGCCCGACCCGGACGGGCGACCACAAGGGTCGCCCCTACGGCGCACGCCGCAGTCGGCCTATGGCCTACCGGCTCCAGACTTCGCCGATCTGTACCTTGCGATGCTCCGCCTGAGCCACGCGACCTGCCTCGACGATCGCGATCTTCTCCAGCAGCGCGTCGTAGGGCACCGGCGGGCGGCGGGTCTCGATCATCTCGCCGAACATCCGCAGGATCACCTCGCCACCGGTCATGAATTCGAAGTCGCCGCACGGCCCGCTGTGGATCGCGCCGCCCTTGCCGTAGGCCGAGGCGTAGAAGGTGCAGCTCCGCGGGAAGTGGTCGATGCTCATGTTCAGGATCAGCGCCTCGCGGCCATCGGCGTAGCGGACCTTCATGACCTCCAGCTCCAGGTCGCCGAGCGCCTCGACCGACTCCGCGGCGCCGGCCGGATCGTCGTTCAGCGCGCGGTCGTAGAGCCCTTGCGCCAGCGCCACGCCGTGGATGATGGCCGCCAGCCCGGGCCCCACGCCCTTGGCCACGATCAGCGACACCCGAGCCAGTTCGGCGAAGCGCAGTCGGAACTGGGTCATGGGCGCGCTGAAGCCGAGCAGCGAGGCCGACATCAGGGGCGTGTCGTGCTCGCGCGAGAGGCGGACCAGCTCTTGCGCGTCAGCCAGGGTGCGGGCGAAGGGCTTGTCGACGAAGACCGGCAGGCCGCGCTCGAGGAACGGCCGCGCCAGCGCGAGGTGGTCCGCGCCCTCGTCGTTGCAGTCGGCGATGAACGCTGCGTCCACACCCTCGGTGGCGGCTTCCGGCGTGTCCACCGCGCGGGCGTCACCGGGGAAGGTGGCGGCGTAGCGCTCCGCCTTCTCCCGCTCGTAGTCCCAGCAGCAGGCCAGCTCGAAGCCGTCCACGTGCGGGATGGTCCAGGCGCTGGGCGAGTACACATCCGTGAAGTAGTGGTGGCAGACGTAGTTGTGCTGCTGCAGCCTCAACGGATCGCAGGCGAAGGCCTGCGGGCCGTACCAGTAGGCGTGCGTGTCGCAGCGCAGCACGGCGATGCGGAAGGGTCTGTCCGCCATGGGGTCACTCCTCGGCCTGCTCGAACAGCTCAATGATGTTGCCGTCCGGGTCGTACAGGTACAGCACGCGCCCCACCAGCTTCCCCTCGCGCACCAGGTCCAGCGGCGGGCTCTGGGTGCGGGCGCCGGAGGCGATGAGCTTGGCGTACGCGGTGCGCAAGTCGTCCACGTAGTAGGAGAGGTGCCCGGCGCCGGGGTCGCACAGCCTCCCGGGCACGGCCGCCGAGCGCGGCTCCAGGTACTCGATCAGCTCCACCAGGAAACCGCCTGCATCTTCCAACACGGCAACGCGCAGGCGGGCACTGGCGAAGCCGGTCAAGTCGTCGTAGATCGGCCCCTCCCGCACCGCGTCGCGCACCAGCCTGAGCTCCAGGAGGTCGCGGTAGAAGGGCAGCGCCCGGTCCATGTCCGAGACGGTGTAGCAGGCATGCCAAGCGCGCAGGTTCATCCGGGCTCCACCTTTCTCACTCCCGGCCGAGCCAGTGCTTCCAGTCGGCGAAGGCCATCTGCCCGCCGTCGGCGACGATCGCCTGCCCGCACACGAATCCTGCATCCGGCGTGGTGAGGAACCACACCAGCCCGGCGATCTCCTCGGCCGACCCGAAGCGCCGCTGGGGAATCAGCCGGAGGTACGCCGCGGAGGCATCCTCGTCGGCCAGCAGTTCGGCGTTGGCCGGGGTGTCGACCACGCCGGGGCAGATGGCGTTGACCATCACGCCGTGGGGCGCCAGCTCGCCGGCGAGGCAGCGCGTCATGGCCAGGACCGCGGCCTTCGAGGCGTCGTACGCCGTGCTGCCCCGCGACGAGACCATCGCATTGCGCGAGGAGATGTTCACGATCCAGCCGCGCCCCGCCGCCACCATGCCCGGCGCCAACTCGCGGCAGAGGATGAACGGCGCGGTGACGTTGACCCGGAAGATGCGCTCCCAGCGCTCCGTGGCGATGTCGGTGAAGGGCTCGTAGCACCAGGTGCCGGCGTTGTTGACCAGGGCCGCTGGCGAGCCGTGGTCGGCAACCATCTCCGCGACGAGCGCCGGCAAGGTCTCGACGTCGGCCAGGTCGCAGACCACGGTGCTGGCACCCGGCACATCGACCGGGTCGCGATCGAGCCCCACGACGCGCCATCCCTCGCGCAGGAAGCGCTCGCACGTGGCGCGGCCGATGCCGCTCGCCGCACCGGTCACCACCGCCAGCTCGGACACTGCGGCCTCCCACGGTTGCGTCATGGTCCTACCGAAGGAGCCCCTTTGGCCGTACTTCGTCATTGCGAGGAGGTCCGACGACGAAGCAATCGCGTTCGCAGAGCGCCACCGGAGCGCATAACCAACTCCGTCTTGCACGAGATTGCTTCGTCGGCTGACCTCCTCGCAATGACGGCTCTCGCTCGCCAACAGAGAGGCTCAGTTTCACCTCCACCGTGTGCATCTCGCCGCTCCGGGGTCAGTGCATCAGCAGGCCGCCGTTGACCTCGATGATCTCGCCGGTCAGGTAGCTGGCCGCGTCGCTGGCCAGAAACAGCACCGCGCCGACCACGTCCTCCGCCACGCCGACCCGCTTGAGCGGCACGCTGCGGGACCACTCGGCCAGCTTCTCCGCGCCGCTGAGCCGTTGCTGCATCGGTGTGTCGATGATGCCGGGCGCCACGCAGTTGACCCGGATCCCTGCCGCCGCCAGCTCGCGCGCCAGGCCGCGGGTGAGCACGTGGACGCCGGCCTTCGCCGCGCCGTAGGGCACCGTGCCGCCGGCGCCGCCGGTGTGGCCCGCCACCGAGCCGATGTTGACGATGCTGCCCGAGCCCTGCCGCAGCATCGCCGGCAGGACCGCCTGGCAGGCGTAGAATACGCTGTTCAGGTTGACATCGATCATCGCATGCCACAGCTCCGGCGGGCACTCGGCGAGGGGGTGCTTCTCCATCCACTGCCCGGCGTTGTTGACGAGGATGTCGATCCGGCCCCAGCGCGCCAGCACCGCCTCCGCCAAGGCGTTCACCGCGGCCGGGTCCGTCACGTCCGCGCCGATCGCGACGGCCTCCGGGATCATCGCCGCCAGCTTCTCGGCCCGCGCGCGGCCGGTGTGGTAGTGCACGGCGACGCACGCGCCGGCGGCGCCGAAGGCGAGCGCCACCGCCGCGCCGATGCCGCTGCTGGCGCCAGTCACCAGGGCCACACGGCCCGCGAATTCCTTGGTCTTTATCACCTGGTTCGGCTCCCGGGTGTGGGCCGGGCGCCCCCGCCCGGCTCCGGACGCGTCGGCCTGCGGCCGACCGGGCGGCGGGGGCGCCGGTCCCACACACCACTCCGCGTCAAGCGTCCACGCTACGACCCGACGTGGAACGCGATCGTCTTCAGGTCGGTCATCTCCAGCATGGTGTGCCGCCCGCCGAGGCGGCCGAGACCGCTCCCGGTGCCGGCCATGCCGCCGAACGGCAGGTGCGTCTCCCAGTAGTTGGTAAAGTCGTTCACCACCACGATGCCCGTGCGCAGCTTCTCGGCCCACTGCCAGGCGCGGTCGAGGTCGCGGGTGAAGACTGCCGACACCAGCCCGAGCCGGCAACGGTGGATGATGTCCCAGGCCTGGTCCTCGTCGTCGAACGCCGCCACCGGGGCGATGGGGCCGAAGGTCTCCTCGGTGTTCAGCCGGCTGTCCGGCGCAAAGCCGGCCACCGCAGGAGCTGCTCGGGCTGCCGCCCGCCGCACACCACCTCGGCGCCCCGGCCCACCGCGTCCTCCAGGTGCTCCTGCATCTTGCGCACGACGCCCGGATTGTTGAGCGGCCCGAGGGTGGTCGCCTCGGCCATCGGGTCGCCAACCACCCAGCCCCGCGCGTTCTCGGCCAGGGCCTCCACCAACGGCTCGTAGAGCTTGCGCTGCACCAGGATCCGTTCGGTCGCCGAGCAGACCTGCCCGCCAGCGTAGAAGGAGCACTCGCCGAGGAGCTGCGCCGCGCGCTCGAGGTCGGCGTCGTCGAGCACCACAGACGGCCCGTTGCCGCCCAGCTCGAGCAGGAGCGGCTTGCCGGCGGCGCGCTCGGCCACCTTCCGCCCGGTGGCGGTGCCGCCGGTGCAGGCCACGCCGTCCACGTCCGGGTGCCCCACCAGCTCATCGCCCACCACCGCGCCGGGCCCGGTGACGAGGTTGATGAAGCCCTCGGGCAGCCCGCCTTCGAGCAGCGCCTCGAGCAGCTTCACCGCGCAGATGGACGTCGTGGGCGAAGGCACCCAGACGCACGTGTTGCCCGTCACCAGCGCCGCCGGAAGGTACTCCGAGGGGATGGCGATGGGGAAGTTGAAGGGCGTCAGGACCGCGTACACGCCGCGCGGCTGGCGGAGGGTGACGACGCGCTTGTGCGGGTCGCGGACGGGGATGCAGGCCGTCTCGAGCCACTTGCCCAGCTCGGCCGACTCGCGCCACATGTCGATGGCCGTATCCACCTCGGGCAGCGACTCGGTGCGGTAGACGTGCCCTTGCTCGAGGGTCAGGATCTCGGCCAGCTCCTCGCGGTGCGCCGCGATGGCGTCGGCGAGCTGGAGCAGGAGGGCCGAGCGCTCCCAGACGTTCATCGCCGTGAGCGTCGGCTGCGCGGCGCGCGCGGCGGCCACGGCGTGGCGGACGTCCTCGCGCGTGCCCTGCTGCACCTGCCCGATGGGCTGTTGGGTGGCCGGGTTCACGGCCGTGTAGGTCTGCCCGCCCTCGCTGGGCACCCACCGTCCGCCGATGTGAATCGGGTACTTGGTCAAGGCGGCCCCTCCGGATCGTCCGCGCGGCGTTTCCCGCCGCCGCGTCCGGCTCCTCCCGCATGGCCGTGGAGGAAGCCGCGCTGCGCCGCGAAACTCGGTCTGTCCCGCATGCCGGCTTTCAACGGGTAGGGGCGACCGGCAGGTCGCCCGCGACCGCGGCGGGTCACGGCGGACGGGCGACCTGCCGGTCGCCCCTACCGAGGGTGACGGACCTGGTCATCGACGCGCCTGAAAGGTGCTGGCATGAGTGTGGCGCTGGAGCTGCATGGCGTCTCGAAGAGCTACCCCGGCACGCCCGCCGTGCGCGAGGTGGACCTGCAGATCCGCGCCGGTGAGGTGCACGCGCTGGTCGGGGAGAACGGCGCCGGCAAGAGCACCTTGATGAAGATTCTCGCCGGCTCGTTCGACGACTACACCGGCGAGGTGCTGATGGACGGCCGGCCCGTGGAGCTGCGCGCGCCGGCGCTGGCCAAGGCCGCCGGGATCGGCATGATCCACCAGGAGCTGAGCCTCGCGCCGCCGCTCAGCCTGGCGGAGAACATCCTCGCCGGCCGGCTCCCCTCGCGCCGCGGGCTGCTCGACCGTGCCGCCCTGCGCCGCGAGGCCGTGCGCTGCCTGGACCTGGTCGGGCTCTCGCACCTCGAACCCGAAACGCCGGTGGAGGACCTTTCGCAGCACGAGGCGCAGCTCGTGGAGATCGCTAAGGCGCTGGGCAACCAGCCGCGGATCCTGGTCATGGACGAGCCCACCAGCGCGCTCGGGCGCGAGGAGGTGGAGCGGCTCTTCGGCATCATCCGCCGGCTCCGCGAGCTGGGCATCGCCATCGTCTACATCTCGCACCATCTGCCCGAGGTGTTCGCCCTGGCCGACCGCGTCACGGTCCTTCGCGACGGGCGTTGCGTCGGCACCCGGGCCATCGGCGAGGTGACCAGCAAGCAGGTGGTGGAGCTGATGATCGGCGGCTCGGCCGCGAGCCTCTACGCCCGGCGCGCCAACCCGCCCGGCGAGGCGCTCCTGCGCGTTGAGGACCTGACCCGCTGGGGCTTCTTCCACCACTGCTCGTTCGAGGTGCGCGCCGGGGAGGTGGTGGGGCTGGGCGGGCTGGCCGGCGCAGGGCGAAGCGAGCTGGCCCGCTCGCTCTGCGGCGTCGACCCGCGCGACGGCGGCGTGGTCCGGCTGGCCGGCAGGGCGCTCGCTCCCCATCGTTACGCCGACGCGGTCCGCGCCGGACTGGCCTATCTCCCGGAGGAGCGCAAGTCGCAGGGCCTGGCGCTGCGGCTGTCGGTGATGGAGAACCTGCTGGCGGCGGTGATCCCGCGCTGCTGCCGCGCCGGTGTGTACCAGCCCGCGCGCGAGCCCGCGCTGCGCGGTCGGTGGCTCGACGGGCTCAACGTGCAGCCCCCGGACCCGCTGCGCGAGGTGGGCACGCTGTCGGGTGGCAATCAGCAGAAGGTGTTGCTGGCCAAATGGCTGGCCACGGATCCGCGAGTGTTGATCCTGGACGAGCCGACGCGCGGCGTGGATGTGGGCGCCAAGGCGATCATCCACCGCGCGATCGCCGAGGCGGCCGACCGCGGCACCGGCGTGATCCTGATCTCGAGCGATCTGCCGGAGCTGGTCGGGCTGGCGGACCGGGTGCTGATCCTCCGCCGCGGCCGGCTGGTGGGCGAGCTGTCCGGCCCGGGCTGCACCGAGGAGGCGGTCCTGCTCGCCGCCAACGGGGAGGAGCCGGTGGCCGTCTCATGAGCCAGCGCTGGCGGCTACGGCTCGGCGGAGGCAGCGTCTACCTGCTGGTGGCGGCGCTCTTGATCCTCGGCCGGCTCGTGTCGCCGGGCTTCTGGTCGGGCGAGAACCTGCTCCAGGTCGTGCGCGACGTGTCCATCCTGGGGATCGTCGCCGTGGGGATGAGCTTCATCACGCTCAGCGTGAACTTCGTCGATCTCTCCGCGCCGGTGATCATGGCCTGCTCGGGGATCGTGTCGGTGGCGCTGCTGCCCTGCGGTTTCCTGCCGGCGCTGATCGCCGGACTAGCGATGGGCGGCGTGCTGGGGCTGGTCAACGGGTGGGTGGTCGGCTACCTGCGGCTGAACCCCATCCTTTGGACGCTGGCCTGGATGTCGGTGTGCGACGGCGTCACCCGCTGGGCTTACGGCGGCAAGTGGATCTACGCCGGGCAGGACACCGTCGCCGGGTCGTGGATCGCGTGGCTCTACCAGGGGCAACTCCTCGGCGTGGTGCCGGTGGCGGTGGTCCTGCTCGCGCTGGTGGCGGCGGCGGGCGACTTCGTCATGCGCCGGACCGGCTACGGCCGGGCGCTGAAGCTCACCGGCGCCGGGTACGAGGCGGCGCGGCTGAGTGGGGTAGGGGTGCGGGGGGTGGTGCTCCGCGCCTTCCTGATCTCCGGCCTGGCCTCGGCGCTGGCGGGGCTGATCAAGACCAGCCTGAACATGTACGGCGACGTGGAGATCGGCTTGGGCTACGACTTCCAGGCCATCACCGCGGTCGTGATCGGCGGCGTGAGCCTGGCCGGGGGGCGCGGCGCGATCGGCGGCGTGCTGGGCGG
>JACPDV010000486.1 GCA_016183835.1 Armatimonadota bacterium | reverse complement strand
GGGCGGAGCGAGGAGATCATCCGGCTCGACACCCGCGCGGTCGACGCGCGTACCGTCGCGAACTACCCGCTGGCCGGCCAGACGCCGGGTGCCGGCCGGGCCGCGCCGGGGGCGGGAGCCGGCGGCGGGATGTCGGGCGGCGGGATGGGGGGCGACGCGGCGGAGGGGAACGCCTCCGCCGGCGCCCCGACCGGTGCCCCCGCAGCGCCCGGGGCGAACAACGCCTACCGCAGCTTCCCGCGGGTCGTTTACCTGCGCGATGTGGCCCGTGTCGAGGACACCTACTGGGAGCGGCGCAGCGCCTACCACTACCTGCGCCACGGCCCCGGCGAGGAAGGCCGGGTGATCCCCTCCATCGAGGTGTCGGTGATCCAGAACCCGGACGCCAGCTCGGCCCAGGTGGTGCCCCGCGTGCTGGCCGAGATCCGCAAGATCGAGCAGGACTACCCGGGCGTCCATCTTGATGTATCCTACGATAATTCTCGTTTCGTCAATATTCTGTTCCACAACTTGATTGAGGAACTGGCGACCGCAATTCTGATGACCGCGTTCGTCATGCTCCTGTTCCTCGGCGAGTGGCGGGCCACGCTGATCGCCATCACCGTCATCCCGCTCTCCCTGTTGATCGCCGTGCTGGGCCTGATTCCGCACGGCATGTCGCTCAACAGCGGCACGCTGGTGGGCCTGCTGATGGCCATCGGACGCGTGGTGGACGATACCATCGTCGACATCCACTCGGTCGAGCGCCACCTGCGGCTGGGGCGCGACATCAAGACGGCCACCATCGAGGGCATCGGCGAGGTCCGCGTGGCCGTCTTCTCCTCGACCTGCACCATCGTGGTGGCCCTCACCCCCTTGCTCTACTGCGGCGGCATCACGCAGTTGATGTTCGTGGAGCTGATCATCCCGCACATGTACGCCCTGTTCGGCTCCATGCTCGTCTCGTTCACCCTCACCCCCATCCTCTGCGTCGCCCTCCTGCGGCCCGAGGCCGACCGCGAGCGCGACCTCGTCTTCCGCCCCTACCGCTGGCTCCACCAAGGTTTGCTGATGCCCTTCCAGCGGTTCCTCGACCGGCTCGAGCGCGGCTACGCGCGGGTCATCGACTGGATGCTCCAGCACCGCTTCACCAACCTCGCGCGCATCCTCGCCACGGTCATCCTGGGCTTCGTGTTCTACAACTTCATCGGCTCCGAGATGATGCCGCTGGCCGACGTGGGGCAGGCCGTGGGCGCGCTCGAGATGCAGCCCGGGGTGTCATTCGAGCAGACCGAAAAGGCGGTCTATCAGATCGAGCGGATCTTCGCGGAGTACCCCGAGGTCGAGAAGGCCAGTGTCGAGATCGGCACCGAGACCATGTTCGAGTCGTTCTCGCCGTTCTACACCGGCTACTCCATGCCCCAGGCCAACGGCGCCGTGTTCATGCTCACTTTCTCCGACAAGGACACGCGTCAACGGACCATCTGGGACGTCATGGACGCCGTGCAGGCCCGCGCCATGGCCACCATCCCCGGCATCCGGCGGTTCCAGATCAAGGAGATGGGCTCCGACGTCATGGCCACCGCCCTGGCGCCCGTGTCGGTGATCATCTACGGCACCGACCTCCAGCTCCTCGCCGACCTGGGCCGCAAGACCGTAGAGCTCGGCGAGGCCATGCCCGACGTTCACCAGATCGCCGCGAGCTGGGACATGACCAAGCCCACATGGCAGATCGAGGTGGACGAGGCCCGCGCCGCAGAGGTCGGCCTCACCCCCACGGCCATCGCCGAGCAGTCTTACTACGCCACCCGCGGCGGCCTCACCAACGAGTTCTACCGGCTGCCAAACCTGCGCCAGAACACCCTCCTCGTGCGCTACGAGCCGAAGGACCGGATGAACGGCGCCGACCTCGAGAACCTCTACCTGAGCACACCCAGCGGCAAGGAGGTGCAGCTCAAGACCGTCGCCCGCGTCACGCCCGCGATGACCCCCACGCTGATCGAGCACGACAACCTCCGCAGAGTGGTGAGCGTCAACGCCTACTACCGGATCGGCGGCAAGCCGTCCATGGACGTGACCATGGACCTCATGATGCAGGCCATGACGCAGCTTAACTTCCCGCCCGGCTACGGCCTGGAAGCCCGCGGCGACATGACCCAGATGATGGACAGCTTCCGCCGCCTCCTGATCGGCCTGCAACTCTCCATCATCTTCATGTTCCTCATTCTGGTTGCGCAGTTCCGCGGCTTCCTGCCGCCCTTCCAGATGGTCTTCTCGCTCCCGCTCGAGCTGTCCGGGGTGTTCGTGGCCCTCTGGCTGGCCGCGCAGTCGTTCAGCTCAGTCTCCATCATGGCGGTGATCATCGTCACCGGGATGGACATCACCGCCGCCATCCTGCTGGTCGACCTGGTCGTCCAGTACCGCGACCGCGGGGTGCCCCGCCACATCGCTGTCCGTACGGCCTGTCCGCAGCGCCTCCGCCCCATCCTGATGACGGCTGGTACCACCTGGGTGGTGATGATCCCTCTTGCGTTCTGGCCAAAGACCGGCATGGACGCCTACCAACCGTTGGGCACCACCGTCCTCGGCGGCCTCGCGGTCGGCACCATCCTCACCCTCTTCGACATCCCCATCATGCACACGCTGGTCGACGACTTCGTGCGCTGGCTCTCCGAGCACGTCCTGCGCCGGCCTTACGTGTGGCGGCAGATCTCCGCCCTGACCCCCGAGGATGAGGCCTTCATCCGCGATTTCAACCCCGAGCACGAGTTGCCGGGCGCGGAGGAGCAGTGATGGCCGACCGGCCTCGCCGCGTGCGAATCGGACCGTTCTTCGCTGTCAGCCTGGTGGTGGCCGGAGTGTGGCTCTACCAGCAGCGCGGAGCCGTCGGCCTGACCCGCCCCGCCATTCGCGAAGCGCGTCCGGCCGACCTGCCGCGATCCGACCTGGGGATCACTCCGGAGCCCGCCTGGCTGCTCCGCCACGCCGGCCCGTTGGGCCTCACGGCCGCGCAGCGACGGCAACTCAACAAGCTGGCAGCCGACCTCCAACGCGCGACGCGGGCTGACCGGGGCCGCCTCGACGGCACGACCGGAGAGATCGGCGACTACCTGGAGCACCGGCGCAGCCGTGGCGGCCTGGACCCGGATGCGGCGCGGGATCGGGCGGCCGACCTGGGCGAGCTCTCCGCCCGCCTCGCCGCCGCCCGCCACGCCGCCTGGGACCGCGCCTGGAAGCTGCTCACCCCGGAGCAGCAGGACCAGGTCCGCCGGCTCCGCCAGCAGACGCCGCTGGAGATGAGGTGAGAAGATGACGTGCTACCTGAGCCGCACCATGCCCGTCGCCGAGCCACCCACTCCGCGCCCCATCCTTGCCAAGGAAGGGGCACCCACTTCGCTCCCCCTCCTTGGCCAGGAGGGGGTGGCCGGACCGGAGGGTTCGCACGGGACCTCCCCCTGCCCCCTCCTTGGCCAGGAGGGGGTGGCCAGACCGGAGGATCGCTCTGGCACTCCTGCTCGTGACCTGCTCGGCGCTGTGCTCCGCCGCCGACGACCGCCTCGGCCCGCCCACCCCGAGCCACCGGGTCAACGTGGCCGCGGCCGCGCCGTCCGCCGACGCCGCGCCGCAGGGCGCCGCCGTGTCGGCCGCTCCGGCCGCCGACCCCTTCGCCGGCTTTCCGCGCGCGGACGGCCCGCTCACTCGCGAGGGCGCCGTGCAGCTCGCGCTCCAGCACAGCCCCGTCCTCGCGGCGGCGCAGGCCGACGTGCAGATGGCCGCCGCCATGCTCGCCGCCGCCCGCGCCCGCCTGGCGCCCATGCTCTCGCTCAACGGCTGGGCGAGCTATGGCGACGCAGCCATGATCACCCGCAACGCCGAGGCCGTCGCCCCCGCCTCCTACCGGATGCTCCCCGCCGGGCCCGCGGTGGACGCCAACCTGATGTTCATGCTCCCGCTCGACCTCAACGGGCGGCTGCAGAGCCAGGTGGCTGCTCAGCGCGAGGGCCGGCGCGCGTCGGAGGCCGACCTGGCCGGCGCGCGGCTCGAGCTGGCCTTCACCGTCCGCACCCTCTACCGCCGCATCGGGCTCGGACGCGCCACGGTGGACGTCTATCGCGAGCTGGCCGCCACGTCCGAGGAGCGCCTCAAGAACACCCGCTCGATGGCCGACGAGGGCAAGGTGCCGCAGTTCTACGTCTACCGCGACGAGGCCGCCCTGGCCGATGCCCGGCAGATGCAGACCAACGCCGAGCGCGACGTGCGAGTCATGCTGGCCGAGCTCAAGGCGCTCCTCGGCGTCCACCCGCTGTCCGACGTGCAGGTGGACGGCAAGCTCGAGGAAGAGGCCTACGACCTGGCCCGCGATGCGGCCCTGGCGGAGGCGGTGCGGCGGCGGCCCGACCTGGCCGCGGTGCGCGCCCGGGTGGCAGCCGCCGGCCACGATGTGCGCACCGCCGCGGCCGCCTTCAAGCCGGAGGTGGGCGTCTTCGGCATGGCCGACCTGGAGGCCAACCGGATGCCGCGCAGCGAGGAGTTCCTGGCGGGCCTCAGCGTCAGCCTGCCGCTCTTGGACGGCGGGATGCGCCAGGCCGAGGTCCGCCGCGCCCGCGCCGCCAAGAGCCGTCTGACGTTCCTGGAGACCGATCTCTTGCTGCGGGCGGGGCGGGAGGTGGTGGCGGCGGACGAGAACCGTGCGGCGGCGCGGCAGAACCTGGACACCGCCGAGGCGGCCCTGGTGTCGGCGCGCGAGGACTACCGCGTCGCCCAGTCGCGCTACGCGGCGGGGAAGGGCATCAACGTCGAGGTGCAGGACGCGCTGACCGCGCAGGTGAGGGCGGAAACGAACTACCTGGCCGCGCTGTACGAGCTGGGGAATGCGCAGGACGAGCTGCGGCGGGCCACGGGCGACGTGGTGCTGACCAGCACCAAAGTTGAGTGAACCGGCGCGGGCCACGCGACGTCTAAGATGGTGAAACCGGGGGCTGGGGAAACGGGGGTCGCGATGCATCGGTGTTGTTCACTCAGTCTCCTCATGACTGCCTTGCTTGCCGGCCTGCCGGCCAAGGCCGAGAAGGAACCGGCGGTGGCGGGGCTCCTGGGGATCGTCCCGGGCTTCGGCACGGGGTACTGGTATGCCGGGCACCACAACGGCAAGGCGCTCACGTTCACGCTGCTGGACATCGGGCTGACGGCCGGGGGTATCGGGGTGTTCACCAAGGACTTCGGCGATGCCGTCGCCAGCAGCTTCTGGTTGGGCACCCCACTCGAAGGCGATGTCACGCTGGCGGGCATCATGATGCTTGCGCGCATCGGTTCGGGGATCTTCCAATGCGTGGACGGCATCGGCACCGTCAACCACGACAACAAGCGCGGCCGGGGCTTCGCCGACCGCGGCCGGCAGCCGAGGTTCGGCCTGAGCATGGGGTTCACGGACTTCAGCGGCGTGCCGGGCCTTGGGGGCCCGTCCATGTCGTTCGCCCGGCGCTACGAGTTCGGCGAGCTGGCGCTCAGCCACAGCCGCGCTCTGGCGGCGCAGCCGTCGGTGATGCTCCACGTCAACGCCGCGGACCTCGGCGCCGGGCTGAGCTTCCACCAGCAGTTCTGAGCAGGGGTACAAAGCCACGGAGCCACGGGCCGCATCGGATGGATCCACGGCTCGCGGATGCACTCCCCCGTCCGGGGACGGGGCTGGGATCGGAGGGTCGCATGCATCGACGTTTCACACTCGGTCTGGTCCTGGTGGCCTTGCTTGCCGGCCTGCCCGCCAACGCCGAGAAGGAACCCGCGATCGCTGGGCTGCTGGGGCTGGTCCCGGGCTTCGGCACGGGCTACTGGTATGGCGCGGCCGGGGCCTCGGCGACCTCGGCCGACCGCCGGCGGGATCGCATCGTTTGCCAACGACATGGGCGACGCGATCGGTAGTGCCTTCTCCGGCAGTTCGGACGGCGGCGACGCGACGCTGACGGGCGTGCTCATTCTGGCCCGGTTCGCCTCGGGCGTCTACCAATGCGTGGACGGTATCGGCACAGTCAGCCGCGACAACAAGCGCGGCCGGGGCCTCGGCGACCTCGGCCGACCGCCGGCGTTCGGCCTGAGCGTCGGCTTCACCGACTTCTCCGGCGTGCCGGGGTACGACCCCCGGAGGATGTCCTTCGCCCGCCGGCACGAGTTCGGCGACCTGGCACTCAGCCACAGCCGGGCCATGGCGGCGCAGCCGTCGGTGATGCTGCACCTCAACGCCGCGGACCTCGGCGCCGGGCTGAGCCTCCACCAGCAGTTCTGAGCCGCTCAAATCGCGCGATCACGCGCCGCGCACCCAGTGTGGCACGGGCAGTCCCCTGCCCGTGTTCTGCCTGCCCCGCCCCGTGCCGAACACGGGCAGCAGACTGCCCGTGCCACACGGCCGCTTGTGCCCGACGCCCGCCGGGCCTACAAGACGAACCCCGCCATCGTGCCCTTCTCCGTGGCCACGATTACCAACGTCCGCCCATCGGCCGTGGGCAGCTTGTCCATGAACAGCGGCCGGCTGTCCAGCTTGCCGGCCTGCTTGACCGTGCCCTCGCCGTCCAGCAAGTAGACGCTGCCGTCGGCGCAGCCGACGAGCACCTGCCGCCCGACCGCCTGCAAGCGCCACGGCGCGCTGGGCAGGCTCAACGACCAGCGCCGCTCGCAGTGGCTCGACAGCGCCACCACCAGCCCGCGCGACAGGCTCAGCACGATCTCCTGCTTGCCGTCGCCGTCCAGATCGCTGAGGTCGATGTCGGTGATGTTCTCCGCGGGGATCGGGTTGCCCGGCCCGAACTGCGCGTTGCAGAGCGGCACGCCGTTCACGTCCCAGACGCTGACCCGGTTCCACGAGCCGTTGACCTCGCTGGCGACCTCCTTGGTCCCGTCGCCGTCCAGGTCCGTGTAGAACAGGTGCTTGCGCGCCTGCGACGCCCAGCCGCCGACGTAGGTGTGCCCCGCCGGCACGCCGTAGAAGCCGTAGTTGTTGGCGCGCACGTCGCGGTTGTTGATGACGTAGAGGTGCAGCCCGTCGGTGGGCATGCGGCCGAGCAGCAGGTTGGTCGATCCGCCGGCCCCGGGCAGGAGCTGGAAGACGTTGCCCGTGCCCCAGAACGCCGCGAGGCGCTTGTCGAGGCCGCCGTCGGCGTTGAGGATCTCGAGCGTGCAGGCGCTGCCGATGAAGGCCTCGGACTTGCCGTCGATGAACGGCCCGGTGCCGATGCCGTGGATCCCCTCGTGCCCCGGCGCGGTCTTGAACCAGTACTGCTTCGCCGCGCGGAAGACCTCAGGGTCCATCTCCGAGACGAACGTCCAGCGCCGCTGGCCCGCCAGGTCGAAGGCGACCACCTTATCGTCGCGGCAGCCGGCGAGGAGGAGCGGCGCGGCGCCGTCCTTCCCGGCGGCGTCGGGCCAGTAGTGGAGCACGCGGATGGGGCCGTCGGTCGCCATCTGCCGCTGCGAGGCGCCGTCGGCCCCCAGGGCGTGGATCAGCTTCTCGGTGGCCACCCAGATGACCGGCCCGCCGGGGGTCTGCGCGACCTCGACGGCCTCGGGCTTGCCGCCCAGCGAGGCGGTCCACGCGGGCTGGAGCGGCGCGCCGGTGGGCGGCACGTCGCGACCCAGCGCGGCGATCCGCTGCGCGTGGCCCGCCTTGCCCGCCGCCAACGCCTCGGCCAGCTCGCCCTGCAACGCGCCGAGCAGGGCCGGCGCGGGCTTGAGCCCCTTGAGGCTGTGCCGCCCGGCGGTGAGGGCCAGCGACGCCAGGCCGTCGGCCACCCGCTGCACCGGCTTGCCGGCGACCACCAAGGTGGCGGGATCGAGCGCCAGCCGCAGCTCGGTGTCGGCCGCCGCGACGACGCTCAGCTCGCCCGTGGCGAAGTCCCAATCGAGGTCCACCGGCGCGCCGGCAATCGCCAGCGGCTGCGCGCCGCCGGCCTTGGTCAGCTTGATCCCGAAGAGGTGCGTGGCGGCCAGGACCACCAGCTCGCCGTCGCTGCCCTGCCAGGCGCCGACGCTGGCCACGGCCGGCTCGGGGAGCGCCAGGGCGGCGGCGTTGTCGGCCACGCGCACGCACGCCGCGGCCTGGTCGCCCGGTCCGGAGGGCGCGATCAGCGTGAACCCGCGGCGGTGCTCGCCGGCCTTCACCGGGCCCTGCCAGGTGAGCTTGAGGATCCCGCCGCCGGTGGCCGGCTGCGGGTCGCAGAGCCGGATCTCGATCGGCTTCGGCAGGTCGGCGGGGCTCGTCACGCCGTCCGGCTTGAGGCTCACACCCACCAGCCCGATGTAGGTCTTCTCGCCGTCCTCGTGCCGGCCGGCCACCTCCACGCGGAGGGTATGCTTGCCGGCGGCGAGGGTCTGGTGGCCCAGCGACGGCCGGGCCGGCACCGCCGCGGAGGCGTAGTGGTCGAACACCTCGCCCGCCGGCTTGCCGTCGAGCAGGAGCTTCACCGTGCCGCGATCGATGTAGCTCAGGAGGTCGGCGAAGACCTCGCCGGTCACCGGCCGGTCGAGGGTGAAGGGCAGCTCGAGCCACTGCCCCGGCTGGGTGGCGCGGAGGAGGAGAGTGTTAATCCCGTCGAGCCGCACGACGGCGTTCGGCCCGGCTGGCTCGGAGGTGCAGGCGGACTCGAGGGCCTTGAACGCGAGCCACCCGGCGGGCACGCCGCCAGCGGCCTCGTTGGGCACGCTCAGCGCCTGCTCCTTGGCGTTCCACGCGCCGTTGCCGGTCTCCCAGTAGGTCTCCACCTCCATGTTCCGGCTGTCGGTGCGGAAGGTGAGGTCGTCGACGAACAGCGCGTAGCGGCCGACGCGCTGCGCCAGGGTGCGGCGCCAGTTGCAGAAAGCGGCCTTGGGCACCTCGGCCACGCAGCCGGCGACCTGGCCCACCACGTCGTGCCACCGGAGCGCGGCGTCCATCGGCACGGCCGGCTCGACCATGCCGTCGGCGCAGGTGAGAACCTGGTTGTAGTAGGCCTCGCTGTTGCCGCTGGACTTGAGCACCCACTGCCCGCCGAGCCGGAGCTGGAGCACGGCGAAGGTGTGGTAGGCGTTGCGCGAGGCGCCGTTGTAGCCGTCGAGGAGGAGGTAGTCGCCCTGATTGTCGGGCGCGGAGCGGAAGCTGCCGAAGAGGATCGACTGGTCGAGGGGCAGCCCGCTGCCACGCTCGTAGAAGTGTGGCTCGGGGACCGGATCGAGGTTCCAGACGTGGTTCAGGTCGTCGGGCTGGTGCGGCTTGACCACCGACTCGTCGGGCCAGAACGACTGCCCCGCTCTGAAGGCGGCGGGGTCGAGGTTGGTGCGGTTGCGGTAGGTGATCCAGCGGCCGTCGCCGGTCAGGTAGGCGACCTGGTTGAGGTAGCTGTAGGCGGCGTAGCGCAGGGCCCAGTCGTTCTTCGGCCGGCCGGTGATGAGGGCCTCGTGCGCCTTGAGGAGGACCTGCGCGGAGCCGGCGTCGAACGGCTTGCGATCGCCGGTGAGCACCATGTAGGCGAAGATGGCGGCGATCCCCGTGTCGAACCAGTAGAGATTGTCGCTCTCGCCGGCGATATAGGCAGACTCGTAGAGCGGAGCGAAGTGGAGCTGCGCGCCGCGCATGGACTGCGCCCAGACGGGGTCGGGATAGCCGGCGTTGAGGTAGCGGCCGAGGCAGTAGAGCGACATGGCGGACCACTGCCCGTGGCGCGAGCCGACGGCGGTGGGCGCGTCGGTGAGGCCGTAGGAGCCCTCGTCGCGGCGATGGAGGAGCTGCTGGGCGAAGGCGCGGGTGACCTTCAGCCGCTCCTCTTCGGTGAACACCGGGCTCTCCTCGATCAGGTCCCAATAGAGCACCATCATGATCGCGTTGTAGTGGTACGGCCCGCTGAGGGGGGCGTCCTTGTTCTCGATCATCTCGCCGTCGATGGCGGCGATCTCGTACTTGGCTTGCTGGTCGGGGAGCGCCAGCCGCAGCGCCTCGCGGGCGTGCCGCGCGTCGCCGGTCATGTAGTAGAGCGCCATGCGCTTGCTGATCATGTTCCAGCCGAAGTAGCCGGAGCTGCCGTAGCCGTCGCTGGCCTCCCAGGTCTGCACCTGCCGGATGTCGGTACTGTGGGCTGAGCTTGACATCGAGGATCCAGCCGGCGGCCAGCTCGCCGTTCTTGCCGCCGGCGGCCTGGAGCTTTCCGATCAGCGCCTCGGCCGCGTCGGCGGTGCCAGCCGCGTCGCTGCCCCCGGCGAGGAGCGCGTTGAAGCCGTTGCCGAAGGGGTTGTGGAGCGAGTGCACGGCGTAGCCGCCGGGGCCGGGGTACTTGAGGTCGAGGAGGGTGTAGTAGCGGTCGTAGAGGTCACTGAGGCAGCGGTTGTCGTTGCGGTTGCCGAGGACGATCAGGTTGCCGGCCAGCGGCACGGCGGCGGCGTGGGCGGCCGGGGCGATGATGGTCGCGCGCGGCTGGCCGCCGGCGACCAGCGGCGTCTGGAGGTGCAGGTCCTTGAGCCGGGGGATGTCCGGCGGCACGGGCGGCGGGACGGGCATGGCGGCCTCCACGGTGGCGCCGCTCACCAGCCGCACGTCATCGACGATGAAGCGCGGGGTGGGCTCGCGGTGGCAGTAGATGTAGATGGTGATCTGGGTGGTGTCGGGCGGGGCGAGGCGGCTGACGGCGACCTCCCGCCAGTTGGTGCCGGGGCGGGTCATCAGGGGCACCTGGCCGTACTCGTTGGAGGGCAGGAAGCGCATCTGGAGGTAGCAGCCGAGGGGCGTCACGGCGTCGAGCCGGCGCACCTTGAGGCTGCAGCGGTAGCCCAGCCCGCCCTTGGCCGGCACGGTCTGCGTGATGCCCACTTCGGTCTCGGTGGTGCTGTCCTCGATCTGGCAGCCCTGCTTGCCGTCGCTGGCGGTCTCGACGACAGCGACCCGGCGGACCTGGTCGGTGCCGGCGTAGATGCTCCAGCCCTTGGGCACGCCGTCGCCGGCGGGCCCGTCCTCGAACGATGGGTTGACGAGCAGGTTGTCGCCATCGGCGGCAAGGGCCGGGGCGACGAGGACAGAGAAGAGGACGGCGCGGCGCAGGAAGCCGGTCATGGCGGACCCTCCGGACGGCGATGGCCGGGTTGGGTTTCGGATGTGGCGGTCGGGATCCTCCGCGGTGGCGCGGCGGTGTCGCGCGGGGTACACTACATGAGGTGGAGGGCGACGATGGGAGGAGTTCTGGGAGCTCTGCGCCGACGGTGTGCGGCGCGAACTCGTGCGAGGGGAGGTCGTCGAGATGCCGCCTGCTAGTGACCAACACGCGGGGGAAGAGCTTCGGTTGATGGCGTTGCTCGAAGTCCATATCCTGCGGCATCGGCTCGGCAAAGCCTACGGCTCTTCTGTGGGTTACGTGGTAAGGCACGACCCGGACACAGTACTGGAGCCAGACGGCTCGTTCGTGGTGGCCAGTCGGCAACCGGCCTCGTATCTAGGCAAGTTCAGCCGGATCATCCCGGACTTGGTCCTTGAAGTGGTTTCGCCGTCCGACCGAGACACGGACGTGGCCGACAAGATCGATGAATGGCTGGCCGCCGGTGTGCGGGTCGTGCTGTTGTTGCGGCCGAAGCAGGAGACCCTGACCATCCACCGCTCCCGCACGGATGTGACCGTTCTGACCCGCGGCGACGCCCTCACCTGCGAAGACCTGCTCCCCGGCTTTGCGCTGCCGCTCTCCGTGGTCTTCGACATCTACCCCGAGGAAGGAATACCAGAATGAGACGAACCTGCTGTCTGCTGCCCGCCCTCCTCCTGCTCGGCCAGGCCGCGCTCGCCGACGTGCTCTCTTACTGCGCCGCCGAGGACAAGTCGTTCGAGTGGAGCGTCCTCGACGAGAGCAAGCCCAACCAGTCCGTGCTGGCGATGACCTCCCAGACCTGGCAGGGGATCCCCTGGAAGCACTCCATCGCCGTCTTTCATCCCACCGGCGCCGCGCTCAAGCACCCCGACCTGTGCGTCCTCATGATCACCGGCGGCAGGTACAGCCCCGGACAGGACGAGCTGAAGTACGGTGCCATGCTCGCCAACGCCGTGGGTGCGCCCCTGGCGGTGCTCTGGGACATCCCCAACCAGCCGCTCTACGGCGGGCTCCACGAGGACGGGCTGATCGCCTACTCGTTCCAGAAGGCCATCGAGACAAAGGACGACACCTGGCCGCTGCTCTTCCCCATGACCAAGAGCGCCGTCCGCGCCATGGACGCGTTGCAGGACTACTCCGAGCAGAAGTGGGGCGCCCGGATCACCCGCTTCGTCACCACCGGCGCGTCCAAACGCGGCTGGACCACGTGGTTCACCGGCGCCGTGGACCCGCGCGTCTGCGGCATCATCCCGATGGTCTACGACAACCTCAACATCCCCGTGCAGATGAAGCACCAGATCGACATCTGGGGCCACTACAGCCCGGAGATCGACGACTACACCAAGCTGGGACTGCAGGACAAGCTGGGCGGCGAGGCCCAGGCCCTCGGCGCGCTGGTCGACCCCTACACCTATCGCGATCGCATCACCATGCCGAAGCTGATCGTCAACGGCACCAACGACGCCTACTGGACCGTCGATTCCCTGAACCTCTACCGCGGCGACCTGAAGGGTGAGACTTACCAGATCTACATCCCCAACGCCGGCCACGGCCTCGGCGGCGACGAGGGCGCGCTGAACGCCGGGATTCTGAAGGTTCTGGGCGCGTGCGCCGGGTTCATCCGGTTGCTAGCCGACGAGCAGCCGCGGCCGGCACTCGACTGGAAGCAGACCGTGGAAGACGGGCAGGTGGTGCTGACCCTCACGGCGCCCGCGGCGACGCGCGCCAGCGCCTGGACCGCGCTGGCGGACCGCGGGGAGTTCACCGACGCGACGTGGGCAGAGACGCGCCTGGTCAAGGAGGGCGACGCCTACGTCGGGCGGTTCCCGCTCCCCGACACCGGCTACCTGGGCTGCTTCGGCGAGGCGAGCTTCCCCGGTGTCAGCCTGCCGCTGCCGCTGCCCATGCCGCTCTCCACCACGCTCCAGTTGTCGAAGCGGTAGCCTACTGCACGCCGAACCGCTCGCCCAGCCAGTCGCCGATGAGCTGCAGCGCTTCGGGGGCGAAGGTCTCTTCGATCTGTCCGTACTCGCTCGGCGAGCCCGTCTTGCAGTGCTGGAAGAGGTGGTTCAGGCCGGGCAGCGCCTGCAGCGTGTAGTCCGCATTCCTGCCGTCCTTGAGCGCCTGCTCGATGGCCGGGAGGTTCTCCTTCGCGCGCACCTGCAAGTCCTTCTCACCCGTCAGCGCGAGCACCGAGCAGGCTACCTTGCGCAGCGCCGGCGCCGGGTCGTAGAACGAGAAGAAGCGGAACCAGGCCGAGGTGAGGATCGCCATCTGGGTGTCCATCTCCTCGTCCGTGACCTTGTCCGTAAGCGTGCCGTTGGCCCTGGCGGCGGCCACCAGCTCCTTCGCCTTCTGGGTCACCTTGGCGTTGTCCGGCTCGTCCTTGAGCTGCTGCATGATCTGCACGAACAGCGCGTCGGAGTTCTGCACCTGCACCGGGGTCAGGCCGCTGGCCAGGCCGATGTCGTGCCGCTGCGCGCGCATGACCGTCTCGCCCGACAGTCCCGGCGCCGCGAGGAGCACGATCGCCACCACGTCCGCCGACTTGGCCGCCACCATCGGCGCCACCAGCCCGCCCTCGCTGTGCCCGATCAGCCCCAGCCGCGCCTTGTCGATCTCCGGCCGGGTCTTGAGGTACGCCAGCGCTGCGAGCACGTCGCCGAGGTAATCCTCCGTGGTGACGTTGGGCGTCTTCCCGCGCGTGGACTTGCCCACCCCGCGGTCGTCCACGCGGAGCACGGCGATCCCGTGGCGGCTCAGGTGATCGGCGATCACCCAGAACGGCTTGTGGGCGAAGAGGGTCTCGTCGCGGTCCTGCGAGCCGGAGCCGCTGATCATCACCACCGCCGGGTGCGGCCCGCCGCCGGGCGGGATAGTCAGCGTGCCGCCGAAGGTGACATCCGCCGCCTCGTTGCGGTAAGTGGCTTCCTCGGAACGGTAGGGGAACGGCGGCTTGGGGGTCTGCGGCCGATTCGGCTCGCTGAGCTTCCCCACCTTGGCCAGCTCCAGCGGCATGTTCGCGCCCAGTTGCTGCAGGCTGCCCTTGAGCGTCTTCCCGTCCTCGGCCACCTCGCCGTCGAAGGTGGCGGCGATCGACTTGACCTCCAGGTGGACTTTCGAGCCTTCGACGGTGGTCACCGACACGGGCACCGCCTGCTCGGTCTGATCGGGGCTGAAGAGCGTACACCTCAGCTTGCCGTCGAGCGTCTCGAAGACCAGCACGATCCGCAGCTCCATGCCCTGCACGGAGAGCTTGCCCTCCCAGTTGCCGTTCACGTCGGGAGCGGCCTGCCCGGCGGCGGCCAGGAGCGACACCAGCACGGCGACGACCCATCGCATCAAGGTTCTCCGAGGATCACAAACGAGAGCCGACCTCGGCGCTATCCCGGATGGCGCGAAACATGGAGAGCATGTTGTCGAGCGCGGTGTCCGCCTGCACGTTGTGGATCGCGTTGAAGACGAACCCGCCGCCGGCGCCGAGCACGTCGATCCGCTCGAGCACGTGCCGGTAGACCTCGTGCGGCGTGCCGAACGCCAGCGTCTGCTGCGTGTCCACGCCGCCGCCCCAGAAGGTGAGCCGGTCGCCGAACTGCTCCTTCAGCCGCCTGGCATCCATCTCCGCGGCCGAGGTCTGCACCGGGTTGAGGATGTCGAACCCGGCAGAGATGAAGTCCGGCAGCAGCGGGAAGACGCAGCCGCACGAGTGGATGAAGCTCTTCCAGCCGCTGCGCTCGTGCACCAGCTTGTTGACCCGCTTGTGGAACGGCTGGAACAGCTCGCGGTAGGCCGCCGGTGAGATGAACGGCGCCCGCTGGCTGCCGAAGTCGGTGCCGGTGAGGAACACGGCTTGCACCCGCTCGCCGAACAAGTCGATCAGCGTCGCCAGGTTGGCCAGCCCGACCTCGCACTGCCGCTCGAACACTTCGCGGACGTAGTCGCGGCGGATCGCCGTGGACACATACCACTCCTCCACGTCGCGGATCCCCTTCGGCCGCTTGAGGAACGGCGCCGGCACCAGGGCGATGTCGCCGAAGCCGGTGCCCGGCATGGTCAAGTTCACGCCGAGGTCCGGGTGCTTGTCCAGCTCGTCGCGCTGCGCGCGGTAGTAGGCCAGGTCGGCGTCGCCGAACGGCTGGAACTCCTCGCAGTTGTCCGCCGGGTCGAGATGGTCCTCAGCCACCGGGTCCTGCCGGACGATGGTATCGAAGAAGTGGCTGGCCACGGGCATGCGCCCGCTCGGCGGCACGCTCGTGTCGCCGCCGGGGTAGATCAGCAGGTCGCCGTTGGCCGCCTTGGTGGTGACGAAGTCGCCCGGCACCAGCACCTCGATGCCGTCGAATAGCCTGAACCCCTTCCAGTCGCGGTTCTCGAAGCCGAACAGGTTGCCGCGCGGGAACACCCCCACCACATCGATCCCTAGGGCGCGGCGCAGCTCGAAGTCGATCTCGCCGAGCATCTGGTATGGCTCGATCACCTTGACTCGCCAGTGAACGTCGCCGAACAGCGCGCGGCGGAGCCGGGTGACGGCTGAGACGTGCATCCCGGTCACCGCCGTGGAGCCGAAGTCCACCGGCAAGCGGTCCGGCAGGCGATGCTCCAGAGCGGCTTGCAGACGGGCGCGCGGATCCATGGCCGGTCCTCCCCGCGGGGAGTCTAGCACATCGCGCTCGTCAGCGCAGGGCCGCCAGAATCTCGGTTGTGGGTCAGGTCGATTGTGAAGTGGCTCGGCGGCAAAGAAGCAAATCCGGGGTGGATGCTGCGAGCACCTATGCGCTCAGCGCATCATCCTCTCGGGCGATCACTGTGTCATAGAGCCCGTAGTGCGTTAGGCCAGGGTGACTGTCGATGCCGGTATAGCGGAGCGAGGCGTCTTCGTAACGGCGAAAGGCAAACACGGCTTGGTTCATCTGCTCGGTATTGAACACCCGGAGACTCACAAGCAGATGGAAGTCGTTCACTGTCAATCCGGTGACGGTCTCGAACAGGTCTGGCTCGATTTGGGTGATCACGTCTTGAAGCGTATTCTCGCGGAAGTCGGTCAGGTACATGAACGCGGGGATGCGGGTGGCGAACTTGATCAGCTTCTCCTGGACGAGCTTGCGCTTGGACTTGAACTCCCGCTCCTCGGCGGTCAGCTCCCTTCGCTCCTGCGTCGTCAGGTCGCCGTCCTTGGCCTTGGTCTTCAGGCGCTTGACGGCCTCGCTCCGGTTGATGATCGTCTCCAGGATGTTGTCACCGAGCGCTCGCCAGCCTTCGATGCGCTCCACCGCAGCCATCGCCTCGGGGCTGTTGAGGATCCGACGCAGCGTGTCATTGTCGACGTTGACCAACAATGCGGATTGCCACTTGCGCGCCAGGAGCGTGGCGGAAGTGCCGGCCATCGCGATGTCCAGAATGCCGCCCGCGTCGACCTGCGTCATGTTGGCCCCGTCGTAGGCCAGCACGGGGAGGTACGACACCAGATCTGCCACGGCGGTCTCCGGGTTCGGCTCGTTGGGCGAAAGCCCGATGCCGTACTCGGAAAGCTGCCGCAGCGCACGGGTCGGCGCGAAGTCGAACACGAAGCAGGCCGGCTTGAGGACCTCCTCCTCGTTCGGATTGTCGCCGTTGGGGTTCTCAATCGACCACGGCGACTGCACGCGGAAGGCCGCCTGGAAGTACGTCTCGGGGGCCTTGAGGTTGCGCAGCATCAGGATGGAGGACCACTGCGGCACGGTCACGCCGGTGGTGAGCTTGCCACATGACAGCGTGATCGTCTTCGTCTCAAAGCCGCTCCCGATCGCTCTCCGCACCGGCGGTAGAGCCTCTATCCCGATTCCGGCCGAGGCACCCGCCGCGACAGCCACCCGGTAGTCATGCCAGAACGTGTTGTGCCTCTCCGCAAGCAGATTGGCCATCGCATGACAGGAGGCCACGTTCGGCAGGAACCAGAACGAGTGCTGCAGATACGGCAGCAGGCGTACGTCCGCGTAGGGGAACGGCGGGCGGGTGCTGGTTCTCAGGCTGTCGATCACTTGCGAAGCGTAGGATCCTCGGATGATCTCAAGCCACTTCTGCACGTCGCTCTGGTGCTTGAACTGCGCTTCCTGCCCCCGTCCGCTGGCAGCGAAAAACTCGTTGAGGTCGAACTCGTCGAACTCCCCCGCGCTCGCGACGGCCAAGAGCTCGTCAGGCATCTGATAGGTCAACAGGCGCATCTGCGGCATCGCGCCGTAAGGGTTCCGCTGGCCGGGGTTCGCCGCCGCAAACTCCTCCTTGGCGCGCTGCTCGTCGGTATACGTCCAGTTGAAGATCTGCTCCTCGATGAACTCTCCCGTGGCCAGCGCCCTGAACGGTGTGCCGGACAGGTAGAGATAGGCTCTGGTCGTGATCGGCAGGAAGTCGGGCTCCTCGGAGACCATGCCGAGGTCGTCGTTGACCCGTTCCAGGTCCGCCGTGTATTCAGACTGGGCCTCCTTCTTGGCGTCTACCTCGTCCTCACCCTCGAACAACTCCTGCGCTGTGTCCCGCCAGGCCCCGAAGTGGTACTCATCGAAGACCACGAGGTCCCAGTTGATCACGTGGATCCACGTGTTCTTCGGCTTGATGTTCCCCGCCTGGTCGCGTCCGAGCAGGTCTTGGAAGGAGCCGAAATAGACGACCGGCCGGTCCCGATCGACCGCTGTGGGATCCTGTCCCGAATGGCGGGAAAGGTACTGCCAGCCGTCAAAGTCCACGTGGGATTCCAGGTCCGACTGCCAGGCATCCTCGACCGCCGGCTTGAAGGTCACCACCAGCACGCGTTTGGCCCCGAGTGTCTTGGCCAACTGGTAGGTGGCGAAGGTCTTGCCGAATCGCATCTTCGCGTTCCACAGGAAGCGCGGGGCCGCGTCTTTGTCCTCCTGCCAGATCGACTCGAAGTAGGCGACTGTCTTGTCCACCGCCTCCGCCTGCTCGCGGCGCATGGCGAACGTCCGATGATGTGTTCCGGTGAACGTCTGGCCGGTGCGCAGTTCGGCCAGGACCGTCTGGACTTCTGCGACCGAGCAGCGCATCCACTCGCCGGTGTCGTTCTGGAAGCCCTTGCTGACCAGCGCCGCGCGCACCTCATGGTCGGTGAAGACCGTGCCATCCCCTCGCTCGGCTGGTTCGTCCAGTTCGATCGTGTAGTTCTGGATGGCAGCGGTTCTGACCTGCTCTGCGACCCGCTGCCGCACGTCGCGAGTCGTCTGACCCACCTTCAGCAAGCCCCGGTGCGCCTCGTCCGCGATGGAATAGGCATAGAGGCGGGGACGGGCGTCAGGCTTCGGAGCGAGGATCTCGTCGATGGTGGGCTTACTCATCCTCAGAGTCTCCGCCGAGATCCATCGGGCGGACGATCTTCTCGATGAAGGCGATCTCGCTCTCGGAGATGCCGTATCTGGCGTAGAGATCCTCGTCGGTCCACGGCCTGGTCCAGTCCTGGGTCGGCACGAAGGTGTAGACCTTCCGCGTGACGTGTTGGGACGGCTTGTGCAGAAGGATTAGGAGGCGGGTGAGTCGACAAGAGAGGTAGGACAGAACGCTGTCGGCCTCGGCCTGGGAGGCGAAAGGCCCGATGCAGAGATACGTCTCCGAAGAGATGCTTCCGGGTTCGCCGACGAACGGCGTGCTGAGGATTCGATGCGGGTAGGTATCCCTGTTGCCGGTTCCAGGAGCGGCATAGCCCAGGTAGACCTTCCATTTGTCGATCAACTCGGTGCCCGTCGAAATCGAGTTCCTCGGCGTGTATCCCGTGCCGCCGTTCTGATAGACCAGCACATCACCGGCGCGCTTTCCCGCTCTGCCCTGGAAGACGGTATCGAGGCCGAACGGCTTTCTGGAACTGACCAGTTGGTCGAACCGCTTGTCGTCAGGAAGGGCCAGCGAGTGCGCTCCAGCAGTCTCGACAGCCATGACCTTCTTGAGGATTGACAGCCCTTCATTGAAGCGGATGAACACGTCCGCGCCGTCTTCGAGCAACGGGCGAGTGGCGGTCGATTCCGGCCAGTCCTTGAAATGGGTGGCGACTCGGCAACGGCCTTGGTGGTCCCGGTCCCACAGGAAATAGCAGACGCCGCCCTTGAGCCCCACGCCGGGGAATACGTCCGATGCAGACAGGAAGTCGTCGATGGAGCGTAGCCGGTCGTCGGTGAGCATCGACTCCCTGAAGTCATCCAACCCCTTGCCACCGGCGAACCAGCGCGAGGGGATGACCATCGACAGATAGCGTGGCTCCAGCGCCTTCGCTTGCTCCACGAAGTCTTGGTAGATGGGCGCTGCGCTAGTCCCGAAACCACCATCGCTCAGTTGGTACGGCGGATTCCCAATGATCACGTCGAACTGCATGTCGTCTCCAAACAACTCGGCGATCCGAGCCTGGATGTCGTCGGTGTGGATGAGCGCATAGGCGTGCGTTTCGAGGCCGTCGCCACGGTCGAGGGTCGTCTGGCTGGCCCCGCAGTACTCGCACCTGCCACCCACCCACGTGTGCTCCGTGCGCTCGAACCAGACGTTGCCGTCGTCGGTCGCGAACGACTTGACGATGGAGTGCTCTCCCTGGGCGTGCTTGGAGCAGTACAGGCTGCGGCGGGCCAGCAGGCTGGTGAGGTGCGTGATCGCGATTCCGAACACCTGCTGTGTCAGGATGTGGTCCACGCGCTCCACCAGATCCGGGATCCGAGATTCGAGACCGTTGGTGAGCCGGCGGGTGATCTCGCGCAGGAACACACCCGACTTGGTGCAGGGATCGAGGAACCTGACCGAACTGTCCGCCCAGAGGTCGGCGCCGTCATGGGCGCTGGCCCAAGCCTCGGCCAGCGTGTCCAGCATCCGGTTGGCGAACTCGGGCGGCGTGAACACCTCGTCGTTGGAGAGGTTGGCGATGCAGGTCAGCACATCCGGGTTGCGACCGCGAAGCGAGAACCGTGCCTGACCGATCATACTATCTCCCCCACGCATCGCCCAGGGCGGCCAGCTCGCTCAGGCCGATGGGCGGATAGGTCCTGGTGGGCTTGAACACCTCGTGCTTCTCGATCAGCGAGAACAGAGAGTCGGGCGCCCGGAGGGCCGACATCTGGGTCAAGCTATCGAAGCGGAAATCCCGGCGTTGGAACTTGCCCTTGCCGAGGTAGCCCCATTCGGCGAAGACGATGGGCCGGCCGTCGTTGGTTCGCAAGGTCAAGGCGTCACCGTGGACCAGATTCTGCGACAGCACATACGAAGCGGCTCGGTAGAGGTCATCCTGCTCGTCGAGGTCCAGGTACCGTGCGAAGACGCCGAGCATGTTCGCGCGGCACTCGGCGATGTTGTCGGCCAGCAGTTCGATGCCGTAGCAGCACATCAGACCAAGGAGGGCATAGTGCCGCAGGTCGAAGTCTGAATGCCCGAACTTGGCCCTGACGGCTCTGAGTTTGCGCTGCAAGACCGGGAGCAGGAAGTTCCCGCTGCCGCACGCTGGTTCCAGGAAGCGCGAGTCGATGCGCTCGGTCTCGCCTCTGACGAGGTCGAGCATCGCCTCGACCATCCACGCAGGCGTGAACACCTCTCCATGATCGGACACTCGCCGCCTGGATCTGATCTGAGAGTCCATACGCGATCCTGCGCGCCCAGGACTGCCGGCCCGGCCCTTCCCAATCATAGCAGACCTGCGATCTCCTCCGCCACCCCGATGCCGCCCGCCACGCCGGCCGCCGTCGGCGTCGTCTGGTCCCTGCTTGCCGCAGGGCGG
>JACPDV010000087.1:4393-7431 GCA_016183835.1 Armatimonadota bacterium | reverse complement strand
CCGCCGCCACCAGCGCCGCCTGGAGTGCGCGAGGGCTCAGTCTGAATCCGAGCGCCACCAGACGCTCGATTTGAGGTCGTACGGCGGCCACCAGACCGGCCTGTTTGGCGCTCAGCAACAGCCCGACCGTGCCGGTTCGAGGCAGCCGCAGTACTTCGGCGACTTGCCGTGCGATGCGGTCGTCTATGATCAGTGTGACCCCGGGCAACTGCAATCCGATCGCGAGAGCCTCACGCTCGCCTGCGCCCAGGTCCTTCACATCCGGCACACCGGCTGTGGTCACTCTTGTCACGACCTCGGCCCACGGCAGAGTCGCAGGGTCTGGAACACCAAACCCCTTGCGACGGCCCACCGCGAGCTCCACGACCACGGCCTCTGGGATCAACACCCTCGCCGCCAGAGCCGGCAGGAGCTCGAGGCAACCCAACTGGTGCAAGTACTGAAGCGGCGACGTGTCGCAGACAACGTCACGCAAGCCTGGTCTCTTGCGCCAGCTCCTCAGCCGTGATATCGATCGCAGCGACGCCGTAGTCAGCCAGCCGTGACAGGAACTCCGGTACACACACCCCGGCCAGCTCCGCCGCGGCGCCCGTGGAGAGCCGCTCCATCTCGAAGAGCTTGACGGCGGCCGCCATCAACAGCTCCGAGTCGGCGCCCTCGTGATCGAGGTGCAACGCCCTTGCCGTGTGCTCCGGCACCCTTACCAGAAGATCGCTCATCCCACCACTCCGGCGGCCCGGCACGCCTCCATCATGATACCCCGCGATCCAGCCGGCTACCCCTTCAGCCGCTCCCGCAGCGCCAGCCACTCCTCGTCCGTGAACTCACAAGGCAACGTGACCCGTTCGCCCTCGTAGACCGACTTCTGTGCCGCCAACAGCGCCTCCACGCTGTACTGGTGCAACTCGAAGCGGTTGAGGTGCGGCTCGCCGCCGTCGAGCCAGTCGGCCACCGCCTGCGTGAAGTCGCGCTGCCCGGCGAAGCCCTGCGTGTCCCAACTGCTCTCGCCGTGCACCGGCTCGCTCATCCCCCCGCTCTGGTACCAGTACCCCTTGTTCTGGGTCAGGAACAGCCGCCCCTTGGTGCCCAGGAAGTCGAAGTGGAGGTGCATCCAGAACGACGTCTCCCCGGGCGTGCCGAGCGCGTCGGGCGAGCAATCGAAGTGCGCGCGGATCCCGCCCGGGAACCAGTACTGCGCGAAAATGCTCTCCGGCGCCTTGTGGCTTAGCTGGTAGCTCTCCTCGCGGATGGTGTGTGCCATCGCCCACACCGCTTCGGGCCGCGCCTCGCCGAGGAAGAGCAGGAGCAGGTCCATCATGTGCGGGCCCATGCCCATCGTGTTGCCGCAGGAGCTGGCGCGGACGAAGTAGACCTCGCCGAGGCGGTTCTCGACGATGTCGCGGATGGTGCCGTCGCGGAACTGCGGGAAGTAGCGCCGCTGGGCGTTGACGATGATCTTCAGCCCGGTCTCGTTCATCACCCGCCGCAGACCGGCCAGGTCGCTGGGGCAGATGGCCGAGGGCTTCTCGACCACCAGCGCCTTGACGCCCGCGGCGGCCGTGACCTCGGCCTCCCACACCCGGCGGCCCGGGCTGGTGACGGCGTGGACGATGTCCGGCTGCACTTCGGCAAGGGCCTTCTCGTAGTCGTCGTAGCCGGCGGGAATGCCGTAGCTCTGCTGGAACTGGGCCACCCGCTCGGGGAGCAGATCGCAGCAGGCGGCGAGCTCCATGGTGGGCAGCTCGGCGTACACGGCGGCGTGTTCGGTGGCGCGCGGGCCGCAGCCGAGAAGGAGGGTACGGTAACGGGCCATGATGGGTACCTCGTGGTCGCGGCGGGTATGCGCCGTGGGGGTGGGGGGTCCTTCCGGTGTGCCTATTCCACGTGCGCGCCGGCCAACTCCGCCTCCAGCTCCTCGACCGTCGGCAGTCGGCCCTCGAGGTCCTCCGGCAGCGCCCCAACGAGCTGGTAGGTCGCCACGCCGATCGGCTTCGACACGTCGCGCAGCGCATACTCGACCACCAGCCGGTCCGGCGTCTTGCGGAGCAGGATGCCGATGCTCGGCTGGTCATCAGGATGACGGACGAGGTCGTCCACGGCCGAGAGGTAGAAGTTCAGCTTGCCGGTATACTCAGGCTGGAAGTCGCCGACCTTCAGCTCGACCACCACGAAGCAGCGCAGGCGCAGATGGTAGAACAACAGGTCCACATAGAAGTCGCTGTTGCCGACGGTGAGTGGGTACTGCGAGCCGACGAACGCGAAGCCGACGCCCAGCTCGATCAGGAACTCGCGGAGGTGGGCCAGCAGGCCGCGGTGCAGCTCCCGTTCGTGCGCCGCGTCACCGAGGGTGAGGAAGTCGAAGTTGTAGGGGTCCTTGAGGAGCTGCTCGGCCAGGTCGGATTGTGGCGCGGGCAAGGTGCGCTCGAAGTTGGACTGCCCTGCGCCGAGCCGCCGGATCAGGCCGGTCTCGATCTGGTGGACCAGGACGTTGCTGCTCCAGCCGTTGGCGGCCGTCTGCTGAACGTACCAGAGACGCTCGTCCGGTCGCTGCAGCCTGGTCAGCAGGACGACGTGGTGGTACCAGGGGATTTGTGCAAGAGCCTCTTGCACAATTGGCTCATCGGGCCAGGCGGCCGCGAAGGCGCGCATGTACTTCAGGTTCCGAGGCGAGAAGCCCTTCATCTCCGGGAACGCCTGCCGCAGGTCAGCCGACAGCCGGTCGATCACCGCGGCGCCCCAGCCCAACTGCTCCTGCCGCTCCAGGATGCCGCGCCCGATCTGCCAGTAGAGCTGCACAAGCTCGCGGTTGACGCTGACCGCCGCCCGGACCTGTGCGGTGCCGATGTGCTCCTTCAGCTCCGCCAGGAACCCCTCACACTCCTCCGAGATCATCGACATCGCGCCCACGCCGATCTTCCCCCGCCAGACGTTGGTCCAACGCTAACCCCGACGTTTTGATAGCGTCAAGCCCGGCTTGCGCCAACCCGGCCTCGGCGCTCTCCGGCTTCGCCTCGTGCTCCCCCACCCCCCCCCACGCC
>JACPDV010000087.1:0-4369 GCA_016183835.1 Armatimonadota bacterium | reverse complement strand
GCCTCGTGCTCCCTCACCTCCCCCAGCGCCCCGAACCGCCGGAGGCCCGGGAACAGCAGCGTCCACAGCCCCACCACCAGCAGCGTGCCCACCCCGCCGCTCACGACCGACGCCACCGGCCCGAACCACTGCGCCACCAGCCCCGACTCGAACCCGCCCAGCTCGTTCGACGAGCCGATGAACACCGAGTTGACCGCCGACACCCGCCCGCGCATCTCGTTGGGCGTGGAGAGCTGCACCAGCGTGTGCCGCACCACCACGCTGATGTTGTCGAAGAAGCCGGTCAGGAACAGCATCGCCCAGGCCAGGGCAAAGCTCCGCGCACAACCGAAGACCACCGTCGCCGCGCCGAACCCCGCCACCGACCAGAGCATGGCCCGCCCGGCGTGCCGCATCGGTGGGCGATGGGCCAGGATCAGCGCCATCACGGGGCGGCGCGCAGCCAGCCGAGCGTCTGCTCCGGCGACAGCCCGAAGGAGCCCGCGGGCAGGATATCCTTGGCGTACACCGGCAGGAGGTAGACCGCGCCGCCGAGCAGGACCGCGAACAGGTCGAGCGACACCGCGCCCAGAATCAGCTTGCGCTCCCACACGAACCGCAGCCCCTCGGCCACCTGCAGCAGCATCCGGCCCGGCGCCGAGCGCTCATGCTCGCCCATCTGCACGGTGCCGAGGACGACGATGAACGCCAGGCTCGTGCCGGCGCAAAACAGGTACGCGGCGGGGACACTGGCGCTGAGGATCGCGCCCCCCACCGCCGGCCCGATCACCGCCGAGAGGTGGAACAGCGTAGTGCGCCACTTGACGGCGCTCTCGAACAACTCGCGCGGCACGAGCTGCGGCAGGATGGCGGTGGACGCCGGCCCGGTGAGCTTGTTGAACGTGGCGTCGAGGAAGAGGAGCACGAACATCACGGGGATGGAGCCGTGCAGGTAGCTGAAGACCGCCAGCCCACAGGACGTGAGCGCGACGCCGAGGAGCCCGAGGATCATCAGCCGGCGGCGGTCGAACACGTCGGCCAGGTAGCCGGCGGGCAGCGTGAAGAGCAGCATCGGGACGGCCTGAGTGAGGCCGACGTAGCCGAGCATCAGGGGGCGATCGGTGCGCTGGTACATCTCCCAGCCGATGGCCAGGCTCTGCGCCGCCATGCCGATCATCGTCAGGATGCGGCCCAGCACGAAGCGCCGGAAGGCCGGCAGCCGGAAGGCGGCGTAGGGATCGTGCGGCGCGGCACTCACCGGTTCAGCGCCGCATCCGCCAGGCCGAGGTGATGGTGCCGATCAGGAGCGCGCCGATGCAGATCCCGATCCACACCGGGCTGAGCCGCTCCAGGTGCTGGCGGGCGATCTCCACGGTGAGGATGGCCATCGAGTTGAGGGTCAGGGCCATCAGCACCCGCGTGGTGAGCATCAGCCCGCGGAACTGGCTGTGCAGCCGTGCGCGGTTGTGCTCGGTGACCTCGACCGGGTAGTTGCCCCACTCGGGATGCCGGCCGAGGAGGCCCAGCAGCAGGTCGAGCCCCAGCACGATCCCTGGCAGGACGAACAGCGTGGCCTTCCCTGCGTAGGCGTCGGGCCAGCCGGAGAGGCCGAAGTGGCTGGGCACGAGCGCGGGGAGCGCCGCGTAGTGGACCAGGATCCAGCCCGCCGCCGCCACCACGGTGAGCAGCGGGAGCCAGCCGAGCGCGCGCACGAGCGGTCGCGCCATGGGATGCTCCTAGCCCCGCGGGCCGAGCGCGGAGCGGGCCACGGCGGTGGCCAGCGTCTCGCTCAGCACCACCACCGGCACGCGCGTGCCGACGTCGAGATGGCTCAGACCGGCGATCACGTCGGCGCGCCACGCCGGGTCGTCGTACCCCGGGTCGGCGCTGAAGACCAGCGCATCCAGCCCGTCGAGCACGGCGGCGTAGGCGCCGATGCGCCGCCGGGCGCGGTGGCACAGCATGGCGATGGCCAGTTTCGCCTCCGGCCCATTCGCGGCGCGCAGCTCGGCCAGGGTCTCGCGCCCGCCGCTGACGCCGGACAGGCCGCCCTCCAGCCGCAGCGCGCGCTCGATGGACTCCACCCCCATGCCCAGCCGCTCGGCCAGGTAGACCACCACGGCCGGGTCGAGGTCGCCGCAGGTGGTGCCGCCGGGCAGTCCCTCCAGCCCGGTGGAGCCGGCGCTGCACTCGGCCGGCTGCCCGTGGTGCAGGGCCGCCACGCTCGACTCGCGGCCGATGAACACCGACACCACCTTGTCGAACGGCGCCGCCAGGGCGGCGAGCCGGTGCAGCGGCCCGTGCCGCCCGCGGCGGAGCAGGCCCAGCCCGGTCACCACATCGGGCGGGAGCGCCGGGCGTTGAGCAACCTCCGGGAGTGCATCGAAGAACGGCGTGTCGAACACCGTCGGCTGCGGAAGGTCGGGCCAGGTTCCGCGGGCCTCGCGGTAGTAGTCGAGCCGGGCGGCGGTGGCGGAGGGCTCGAGCCGCCCCGCGGCTTCGGCCGCAGTCAGGTCGGGCTCGAGCGACACTTCGGGGGCGCCCACCGGGGCGTAGACGAGGCGGTGGACGAGCAGGTCGGCGCCGGCAAGGTCGTCGGGTCCGGCGGGGAGGGCGGTGAACGGCTCGCCCGGCTCGACCCGGGTGAGGGTCAGGCGATCGAGCTGGCGGTCGGCGACGAGCAGCTTCATGCCCTGCGGTTCATGATCTGCTGGAGCTGCTGCAGACCGTCGTCCACGCTGCCGGAGGCGCGGACCATCACGGAGCGGAGGTGGTTGAGGATGCTGTAAGCGTACTCCTCCGAGGAACGGCGGGTGGTCTCCTCATACTCGGCGGCCTGCCTGCGGACCTCGGCGGCGTGCGCCTCGGCGTCGGTGCGCACCTGCGCGGCATAGTCGTCGGCGTTGTGCACCATCTCCGCGGCGCGCTCCTGGGCGAGGCGGGCGACCTCGGTGTCGGCGGAGAGGGCCTGCGCGTGCTGGCGGGCGCGCTCGAGAATGCTGGCCGCCTCCACGCGGGCGCTCTCACGCTCCTGGTCGGCGCGGCGCCGCTCACCCTCGGCGTAGGCCTCGGCGTCGGTCTTGATGTTCTGGGCGTCGATGTAGTCGGCCGGCAGGCTCTGCTCCAGCTCGTGGATCAGGTTGAGCATGAACTGCCAGTCGAGAAAAATCTTACCGACAATTCGCGGAGACTGGTTGACCAGCCCCACCATGTCCTTGACGATTTCCACGTGGCTACGGCTGGCGATGGTTGGCCTCCCCCGTTCGCTCCGCCACCCGCGCTGCAAGCGGCGCCACCACGTTCGGCGGCACCAAACCGCTGACGTCGGCGCCAAAGGTCGCGAGCTCGCGCACAATCCGGGAGCTCAGGAACGAGTACTGGGCGCTCGTCATGACGAAGAGCGTCTCGATATCCGGAGCCAGCGAACGGTTGGTGTGCGCCATCTGCAGCTCGTACTCGAAGTCCGAGACCGCCCGCAGTCCCTTCACGATGACCCTTGACCCACTACGCTGGGCGTACTGTACCAGTAAGCCATCGAAGCTGTCAACTTCGACGCCGGGCAGCTCCGCGACCGCCTCCTTGGCCAATCTAAGCCGCTCCGCAAGCGAAAACCAGGGCCCCTTCGCCTCGCTCGCCGCGACCACCACGATGACCTCTTCGAAGATCTCGGCGGCCCGCGCGATGATGTCCATGTGCCCCAGCGTGATGGGGTCGAAGGTCCCCGGCACGAGTGCCCTCATGCGGTCTCCTCTTCGGCGTAGAAGCTTAGCACCGTATCGCCCGTCTGTCTCTCCCGAAACCGCCGCAGGCCGCCCGCCGCCAGGGGCAACGGCTCGCGCCGCGAATGCTGCACGATCACCTGCCCGCCTGGGGACCACAGCCCGGGCAGCCCGCCCAGCCGCACCAACGTCGCCTCCGCCTGCCCCGACTCGTAGGGCGGGTCCACGAACACCAGGTCGAACCGGCCCGCCAACTCGCTCAGTGCCCGCTCCACCGTCTCGCGCCGCACCTCCGCCTGCGCCGCGAAGCCCAGCTCCGCCAGGTTGCGCCGCAGCAGCTCCGCCGCCCGGCCGTCGCGCTCCACGAAGCAGGCGAACGCGGCGCCGCGGCTGAGCAGCTCGAGCCCGGTGCAGCCGTAGCCGGCGAACAGGTCCAGCACCCGCGCGCCGGGGAGCCGCTCGCGGAGGATGCTCCCCAGCGCCTCGCGCAGCCCGGCCGGCGTGGGCCGCACGGCCAGGCCCTTGCCCGTGTGCAGCACTCTGCCCTTCGCCGAGCCGCCCACGATGCGGGCCTCAGTGCGCACGGCCGACCCCCGCGCCCCATCCGGCCACCCCCTCCTTGCCAAGGAGGGGGCAGGGGGAGGTCCCGTGAGGCCCGACGTTCCGGGGCT
>JACPDV010000086.1 GCA_016183835.1 Armatimonadota bacterium | reverse complement strand
GGCGTTTCTGGCGTTGACCGCCTCCTGGTGCGAGCCCTCGGTGATGGTGACCGACCGGCCCCCGGTGCACGGCATCGGCCGGCCCGGCGCGCCCGCGCACGTCATCGGGCTCGAGCTGTACTCGCACCAGATGGTGCTGGACACGGGCGCCCGGCACTACGGGCTAATGTATTGCGTGGCGTTCGACAAGCAGCGGCCCGGCGTGGCCATCCCGGGCGAAGGCTACATCGGCATGCCCGAGCCGTGCGCGGCCAACTGGTACCACGGCGGCTTCTTCGACCTGCAGATCAACGGCCAGAGCCTCGGCTCGACTCCGATCCACGCCATGACCGGCCGCGCCACCGGGGCGCGCGGGTACATCGACTTCGTCTTCGACGCGCCGCAGGCGGTGGTGCGGGTGCACTTCGTGGCCCTCGCCGGCGGCGATGCGCTCTACTGCCAGGCGCTGCTCGAACCGAAGGCGGAGGTCAAGTCGCTCCGGGTCGCGGTGCGCTGCTACCCGTCGGCGTTCATCAGCAACGCCGACCGGCACGTGCTGACGCCGGTGCGCGACATCCCCCAGGGCCAGCGCGCCGAGCTGGACGTGGCCAAAGAGAACTGGCTGCTCTACTACGATCGCATCTACGACGCGGGCTACATCGCGCCGGGGGCCACGGGCGCCGGCGGGTGCTCGGTGCTCTGGCCGGCCTCGCAGGCGGACAAGGTTTCCTTCGGCGTCGGCAGCTACGGCATCGACACCGCCATGGACCTGAAGCCGCAGCTCCGCGAGCTGCGCTTCGTCTTCTTCGACTACACCGGCCGCAGGAACCAGGACGCCATCGCCGACCTCCGCGCCCGCGCGGAGGGGCTGGGCCAGGAGCTGGCGGGCTTCGCGTTCACCGACGACCAGGTGGCAAGATGGCCGCTGGCGGACAAGGTGGCAGAGGTGCAGAAGGTGCTGGCGACCATGCCCGAGGAGCAGGAGGCGGCGGCCAGCTACCAGCGCTGGACGGCTGAGTTGGGCGAGCAGCTCAAGCTGGTGCAGGCGGGCAACGCTGGCGCCATCCTGGCCGAGGCCACCGCGGCGGACACCATCGGGCAATGGGAGCGCGGCCTGCCGGCGCTACGGCTGAAGGCGCTGCTGAACGGGATCTAACGGCCGACGGGCCGGGCGCGGTCACCCGCTTACCGGCTCCACCTGCACCTCATCGAACCACGCCGTGGCGGTGCTGTTGACGTTGTACAGGTAGACGGCGACACGGGCCACGTCGGGTGGAACCGTGAACCGGACGAAGTACTCGTTCCACTCGGCCGCAGGCTGCTTGGTGCGCGGCTCCAGGTACGCGTACTGCTCCGGCCCGCTCTTCATGAACAGCACCACAGCCGGCTGGACACGCGCAGCCTCTCCCGCGCTGCGCCGCATCTGGCAGCTCGCTGCGTAGGTCTGGCCCGCCACGACCGGCACGAGCTGGTCTGCCTCGACGAAGACTCCCGGGCGCCCGGTCAGCTTCAGGCAAGCCTTGCCGGCGGCCGGGCGGTCGTTGTCCGTCGAGGCCAGCTCCGGACCCTGGAAGTTCCAGCCCGCGGGCCGCGCTCCCGCGCCCGGCGTCTCGAAGCCACCGTTCAACACCCACGGCCGCACCACGAGGTCCCAGCCATCGACCTGGTCTCCGTACTGGATCTGCGCGCGGATGGCGGATTCGTCGGTGAGCGGCCGCGCGAGGGGCAGCATGACCGTGCTCTCCCCACTCGCCTCGATCCGGATCGGCTGGGTCGTGGATGAGTCCCAGAGCGGGCCACTGATTGCCAACCGTCCGCTCTGCGCGACCTGGCTGTGATTGCGGACCCTCACCTGCACGCCCTGGCCGGCCAGAGCAGCGGAGACTTCGTAGGGACTGACTACCAGCACGTCCAGCGGCCGCTGCCTGGTTTGGTCCTGTGCTTTCACCAGCAGATGGCCGCTGTAGCAGCGCCGTTCCAGGCCGGCCGCCGCGGTGAGGGGCAGTCGGGCGGACACCGTTCGCTGCGCAGGCAGCGTCACCTGGACGGGCTGGCGCGCAAGGCCCGGCAGGGGCTTGTCGAGGGTCAGCTTGACCGCCGTCGCCTCGGGCATCACGTTGGTGAGCGACACCTCGACAGCGCCCTTGTCGCCCGCGGCCACGGTTGCGGCCGGCGCCCGGACCAGCGGCTCGCAGCGCGCAGCCACGAGGACCGTCGAGGCGCGGCTGGTTGGGGCGGCAAACGTCACGCCGGAGGCGGTGGACGTGAGCTCGACCGGCCCCTCGTGACCCTCGAGATCGAAGTAGTAGCCGCTCAGCGCCGCGCCAGGCTTCAGCTTCAGGTCGATGGTCGCGTCGCCCTGGCGCTCGGGGTTGGCGACGTTGATGATCTGTACGTCGTTCGCGGCATCGTGCAGTACGCTGACCTTCGCCCGCACCGCCGGGTCGTCCGATGTGAGTCTGACCGTGTCCATGAACCGCGCCCGGTAGAGCAGTTGCTTGGTGCGCTGGCGCAGTTTTGCGTACGGCGCGGCGGGGCTGACCGAGAACGCGTCGAACCGGTTGCCCTGCAGGTGGACCTCGAGGAAGCAGTCTTCCTCGGAGCGGCCGTACATCCCATTGGCGACGCCGTCGTAGAGGAGGTAGTCGGGGAAGGTGTAGTGGAAGCACTCGGGGGCGAAGCGCCGCGTGGCGCCCCACATGCCGGGCTTCTTGGCCGACGCCGGCGAGATCAGGTTCATGTCGGCGAACTGACCGATGGCATCGCCGCAGCCCTCCATGGCGAACGTCCAGTCGGGATCGGACCGGCGGCCGCTCGACACCAGGTCCTGCATCGTCCGCGCGAGCGACGCGCCCCAGATGCCGGGGTGCTGGTGGCCGTGGTTGGTGGCGTAGCAGACCCGTTCGCCCGCGGCGCAGGTCTCGTCCAGGTAGATCCCGCTGGCGCCATAGGCCTTGCCATACTGGTCCACGCACCAGTACTTGAGGTGGCGCTTGGACCAGGCCTCGGTGGCGGGGCACAGGATGGTGCGCAGCCAGTGGGTGTGGTAGCGTGCCTGCTGGGCCGCGGTGAGCTCGGTGTCGCCCGCAAAGCTGCCATCGGATCCACGCAGGGCGTAGTTGACCCACTCGTCCCAGGGCCAGGTCGGCACCCCGGGCGGCAGCAGCGCTCGCGGGGTGCTGCCGAGCAGCGGCTCGTCGCCGTAGTCCACCCGCCAGAACTGGCTGGAGACATAGAACGTGATATGGCCGCCCCAGCGCCGGATCTCGCGCACCGCGGCCCTGAACTCGTCGAGCGAGCCGAGCACCGGATTGGGGTAGGGTAGCGCGTCGCAGTTGCTGCCGCCGGTCATCTGGCCCCAGACCTGAATGTAGTTGGTGCCCAGGTCACGCGCCGATTTGAGGAAGTCGGGCAACTGCTTGAACGGAACGTGCGAGCCATCGGCGCTGACGACGGCGCCATACCAGCCGTCCGCCTCGCGCACCCATTCGGGTGGCGCGGGCCGTCGCATCCACGTCTGCGCCCAGGTGCGGTAGGCGTCAGCCGCGGCGTGCCAGTCGCCCTCGTGAAGGCCCACGACCACGGGCGGCGCGCTCCAGCGCTCGCCGGGGCGCACGCGCGCGAACTTCGCCAGGCTGAAGGTGAGTGCATCGGCGTCGCGATCGGCGGCCGCCTGCAGCGCGCAGCCCATGAGCGAGGGGTCGTGGCCGGAGAGGTACACCCCGTGCGCGGTGGGCGCCTTCTCGTACAGGTCGAACCAGCACATCGCGCCGCCGGTCGGGTAGCGCACGCCATCGCCGCCGGTGCGCACCGGGTCGCGGGTCTCGATGCCGCCCTGCCAGTTGGGCACCATCAGGAAGTCGTCCTCGCTGCTGCGCCCCATCCGCAGGCCCGGCAGCCGCGGGCAGACGGCCTCGACGAGGTCCAGCTTCGACTGGTTGTTCACCGTCAGCGCCCAGACCACCTGACTGCCGGTGAGGTTGGCCACCACCCGTACGGTGAGGCCGCCGGCCACGGCGTACGTGGCAGTCACGGCGCTCCCCTGCACCCGCAGTTCGGTTAGCTTGACCTGTTCGTCGGGGACCGTCTCGGTCTTGCCCGATCCGGCGAGCAGGTGCCGCAGCGCGAACGGCGGGGCGGTGCCGGCGGCCGTCAGGCAATCGGCGTGCGCGAGCTTGTCGTGCAGCCTGATCAGCGCGCCGGTGGCCCGCAGGAACGTCGCCTGGACCTGCTCGTCCTCCAGCGTGACGAAGGCCCGGCCATCGATCTCGTAGCTGACTTGCGGCACGGCCAGCGCCGGGCTGGTGCCGTCCGCGGCGGCCTGTACGTCGGCCCGCACGACGATCCGCGCCGCTGGGTTCCCGCCCGCCGCAGCCAGGGCCTCCGGCCCCATGGCCCGGTACGTGGCACCGCCATCCAGCGAGAGCGATAGCGCCACCTCCCCGCCGCGATCCTCGGCCGGCCAGCGGCATTCCAGCAGCCTCGACAGGCCGGGGACGGAGAGCGCACCGGTGGCCACCCAGCCCTGCTTCGCCGGGCTCAACGCCACGGCCGGCGGACCTTGGTCCGTTGGCTCGGGCGCACCCTCGGGCAGCAACGCCACCTTGTCCAGCAAGGCGCCGCCGTGCCAGTTGTGGAACCAGAGCAGGTGCGTGCCCGCGCCCAGGTCATAGGTCGGGCCCTTCACCCACACCCAGCGCCCGGCGGTGAGCCCGTCGCAGTCCGTGTACCATTCCTGTTTGCCGAAGTCGAGCGACTCGCTGTGCAACCAGCCGCCGCCTTGCGGGAAATAGCCGCGCGCCCAGCGCGTGTAGCGCCCCGCTCGGGTGATCTGGAGCGGGAGGAGCGCCCGGTCGACGCGCACGAGGCATCTGCCGCCGGAGCAGGCCGGCTCGGCCTGGCCGCCGGGCGGATCGGCGACCACGTCCACCGCCACCTCGGCCTCCATCGCCAACTGCGGCGCGGCGCCCTGGTCGAAGCAGCGGTCCAGCACAACCCGTCCGGCCGCGACCTTGCAGCCGGCCAGGCGCAGATCCTCGAGCTGGAAGTCATGCGTGGTCGCGGCCAGCGACAGGTGGCCCAGCAGCACGCTCAGCAGGAGATAGGCGCTTCGCATCGATCCTCGCCCCGGCGCGGTCCGAGCGCCCCGGTGCCGCCATTCGCTGGCCGGTCTCGGCACCCTTCGCACGTCGGCAGACGGTCGGGCAAGGTAAGGCGCCGCGCGCGGTCACAGCGTGTCCGCGATCGCATTGGCCGTGTGCGCCAGCGAGCCTGGCGTGTCTTCGCTGACTTGCCGACCCACTTCGCAGGGCCGGTGCGACCAACTGCCCACCCGCCACTGCAGCTCCGGTCCGGCCAGGCCGGTGACCTGCAAGTAGCGCGCGATGGCCATCAGGGTGCGCTCGTACAGCAGGTTGGGCGGGTCCTCCGGGACGGTCTGCCGCCGCAGCGTCTGCCCCTCACCGATCAGCTCGTCCTGCACGCCCAGACTGGCCTCGACCACGTTGACGCCCATCTGCACCCCCCGCGCGGCCAGGTCGGCCTGGTGGCGCCGGAGCACCTCGGTGATATAAGGCACGTCGTAGGTCCAATCCACGTCCATGAACACCGTGCGGGGCCTGAACCCGGCAGCGGCAAGCCGGTCGAGCAACTGGTCGAGGTAGCGCACGGAGTTGTACTGCGGGTGGCGCTGCACGATGGCCCAGAAGTTGGCGGGCACGTCGAAGTACGCCGGGTCAGCGGCCTGGATGGCGTCGAGTGCCGCCTGGTCGCGCCACTCCCAGCCGGGGTTGACGTTCCAGTGCAGGCTCACGACGGGCATCTGCGCGCCGAACTTCGCGCGCGCCACGGTCAGGTACCGGACGTAGTCCTCCACCAGGTCGGCCAGCAGCGCGGCAGAGGGCCCGGCCGCCAGAGGATGGCCGTTGGGCCGCAGCGCGGCCGCCTTGCGCTGCTCCCAGGTGCCCTTGGTCCGCGCCAAGACCTCGGGGTCGAACGTCGGCAGCAGGTTGGGGATGCGCTCGTCGAACAGGATCTCGTCGGGGACGAACGGCTGCCCGTCGCGGGTGACGAACCAGCCATGGCCCGCGGGGTCGGGCCGGTCGGTGGGGTGGTCAAGGCGGAAGATGGTGGCGAACAGGTTGGCGCCCGAGCGGAGCGGCGCGCCGTTCAGCTCGGCCTCGGCCAGCTCGCCGCCGCCGAGGCACTGGGTGAAACCCGGCAGCTCGACCGAGAGCGGGATCCTCTCGGACCGGAGCAGGGGGAGCAGATCCTCGGCGGTCGAGAGCCAGCCCACCTCCGCGGCGCAGAGCGAGAAGCTGCCGTGCAGCCGCCGCAGGTTGGCGCGGAGGCGGGGCCACCGTTCGGCGTGCCCGAACGATTCGTCCAGGTGGCCGTTGATCAGAGCCGGCGGCTCGCCCGGCCGGTACCAGGCGTTGGCGGCGAGCTGATTGGGCATGAACGACAGGCGGCGGAGCGACGCCTCGCCGGCGGCGGGCTCCAGCGCTACGAGACCGGACGCCAAGGCCGCCGTCAGAACGGGGCGGAACCGTGCGAAGCGTGGACACACCGGTCCGCTCCCCACCACTGTGGGACTCTAGCACATCCCCGCCTCGACGCAGGGGAGCAGGCCGAGGGGAAGCTGCGGTTGGTGTATCTGCTGCCGGCGGACGGCGCGGGCAAGCGGTTCTCGTTCGAGGTGTTCACCGGTTACGAGGGCTACGGCTACACCCGAGCGAAGCTGGCGGTCACGGCGGTGGGCGCGGCCATCGAGCAGGTGCTGTTCGAGAAGAAGCGGCCGGGTGGCAAGCCGTCGAGCTATGGCGCGGGCAGCTACGTGGACAGGGCGACGGTCCCGGCAGCAGGGGAGCTGGTGGAGTAGACGGCGTTGGAGACCGGCAAACCCCCCGGGGGTGACTCGTCCTGGATCCGTCGTACGTGCCCTGCACGGAGGGCTGGATGCGGACGGACTCCGTTCGGAGCGCCGAGGCCCCGAACGCCACTGCAGAGCCAGCCGCTCGCGCGCCCCCGCGTTACAGCCGGTCTCCGGCCCGCAATCCCGCGAGGAAGTGATGGTAAGGGCTGCTTGTCCCGCCAGCAGTGGAACCGGAATCAGCGCCAACGGGCACGCCGCCAGGGTCCGGGCGGTCGCCACCGGCAAAGATCCTAAGGGCTCGTCGACGTGGTCTACGGATCATGCCGTCTGGGTTGGCATGCACTTCTCCACGAATTCAGGGAGCACCTCCAAGTGCCGTCTGCGGAGTGCGCCTTCCGCGTCCGACCACGCAGTCCGGCTGGGGCAGGTGAGGCAGCCGGACGTTCCGGGTGCTGTGTGGGCCTGGAAACAGGTTGGCCCCAAGGGTCGAAGTGCGCAGTAGGAGTATTCTGCGCACTTCGCTTCGGTGTCGATTCGCGGCACCAGAGCACCCGCCTCATTGCAGCGCCACCCCGGGGGTCTGGGTGGACTCCTGGAGCGGGCGGCGTGACCCCCGGGTTTCTGGCGGTCTCGCTTTGTGGTGGTCTCCAAGAGAGTCGAGTCATTGGCCCGCCGGGCTTTCTGGACGTCTCCTCGAAGTGTGCCTCAGAGACCCGCGGGGCCGCGCAGGGCGGCGTGGCTGAGGAGCCGGAGGAGAGGCACCGCATAGTTGGTGAACCCGATCACCAGCAGCACCATCGGCACCAGGAGCGCCAAGGTGCGGGGGAGCCACCGCAAGGCCGGCGGCGAGGCCGGCGGGCGAGACGCACATGGAGTTGCGCGGGTAACTGTGATGCGTTGCGGCATCGTCTTCTCCCAGGTCGACGTGGGTGGCGCAGCGATTGGGGCGCCGCCCTCCACCCGTCCGGCCAGCTACTGCTGGACCGCGGCCGGACCCGCGACGTGCGGGCCGTACAGGGAACCGCGAGCAAAGAGTCCCGGGCCCGGCGCGGCCACGCCGGAGGCGATGGGGCCCAGTACCAGGCCGAGGAGCAGCAGCGCCACGACCATGCCCGCCACCTCCATGCGAACCCACGGGCTCCAGCGTTTGGGGTGCACCCGGTGTTCGGCCATCGTTCACCTCCCGGCGCCGCTCGCTCCGTCCGCAGCTTGGCGACGCGGCGTGCTATGGAAGGGCATACGTTCGGGGAACAGCCGATTGGAGGATTGAACTGCAAAGACTTCCCGGCGGTGGTGGCGGGAGACCAGCGGAGCCTGTTGCGGAACCCGATCTTCCTTTTTGTCTGGTCTGTCGCTCAAACCGGGGAGCCGGAACCCGTTAGGGGTCCAACCGGCTCGGCCAAAGCGCGGCGCGGCCAGGGAGGAGAAACCCCCCGCCGCCCGAATCGCTGCGGCGGGGTTGCAGGGGTATGACCCATGAGGGATTCGGGGCGCTTTGCTCAAGGGCCGGCGTTCGTGCCGAACGCTCCCGAACGGGCCGCGCTGGAGCGTGTCCTCTGGCCCTTGAGCGCGATCTGGCGGACCCGCCGGGCGCTCTCGCGGGCGACTGCGGACGACGCCCTGGTGGCGGATCTTCGGCGCTCGGTAGAGCGCTTGAGCCGCCGCCGGCGCACGCCTGCGACCGACGAGGTGATGCGGGCGGGCCTCCTGCACCTCACGTGGTCAGGCCTCGGCCGCCAGGCCTGGGAGGAAGCGGCCGTTCACCTCGCGGCGCTGGCGGCCCTGCAGCCGGTGGATGCCGACCGCCTGGTCCTGGCGCGCGACCTGCTCGAGGCTCTCTGGCAGGCGGGTGAGTACGCTTCGCCACCGCCGCCGGCACGTTCGTGGCCGACCCCACGCTCAACCGCGAGGTGCACCTGCAATACGTCTGCGCCCTGCTGGCCCGGCTCTACGACCGCGGCCCGGCGGTCTGCGCCCGCGTGCTGGCGAACGCTCAGCGCGGCCTTGCGGGCAGTCCCGAGCTCAAGGTCGTCGCCGCACTGGTCACGGTTCCGCCGACGTTCCGAGCGGCCGCCGACGCGGCCGCGCTCGCGCGGCGCTGCCCGCCGGACAAGGTGGCGTTCGCTCCGCGGATGCAGGCCGACGCGTGGCTGCTTGCGGCTCGCGCGGAGGAGTGGGCGGGGCGGCCTCACCAAGCCGTGGTCCACGCCGAGACCGCGCTGAAGGCCCTGCCGGGGTACCCGCCGGCGCTCTGCTGGCGGGTCCGGGCCGGCCTCTGGGAAGGCCATCCCGAGCACCTGCCGGCACTGCCCGACCCACTGCCGCCGGACCTGGCGTGGCAACGCCTGCGGGCGCAGTCGGACCTGGCCCGCAACCCCTCGGTGGCCGCGGCGGAGGCTTGCGTCACGGCGCTTCGAGCGGCCCCCAACACGGTGGAAGACCCGGAGCGCGCGCTCCTCGCCGGGCTGCTCAAAGCCGCCCTTGTGCCGCCCGAGCGCTGGGCCGGCACCGCGCTGCCGCACTGCGCAGAGGTTACCCGGGCGGCCGAGCGTGCGGTCGGCCCGCAGGCCTGGATGCAGATCCCGTATGCGCTCGAAGAGCTAGTCTTGCAGGGCCAGGCCGAAGCGGCGCTGGCGCGGCTGCAACGGCAGGAAGTGGCGGCGCTCAAGGAGACCGGTGTGCTCCGGCGCGTGGCGCGGTTGGTGGCCGGCGTGAAGCCGACCCGCGAGCCGCCCGCGGACGCCCTGGGGGCGCTGGAGGCGGCGCAGCTCCGCCTGTTGTCACCCGACGTGCCCGGCGAGGCCGAGGACGTCGACCTCCGGCAGCGCGTGGCGGCGGCGCGCGAAGAGCGCTGGTGCCGCTGGGTGCCCGCGCTAGAGGGCGTATGTCTTGCCTTGGAGGCCGGTCTGGCGGCCCTGAGCGGCGGCGGCTCCATCGGCTGGCCGCTGCCGGACGCCGCGCCCCTGTGGGCTGTTTGGCTGGCGGCCCGCGCCGAGCTGCTGACCTGGGACGGGGTCGCTCCGCTCGTCGCGCTCGCGCATGCCGCCTGCCCGCCGGCGGCGCGAGCTGCCGCCGGCACCTGGTGGACGCTCTACGGCTGGCCCGAGGGCGATCCGCCCGCGCCCGTTGACCCCGCGCCATCCGCCAGCGAGTTGGGTCCGTTGGCTCAGGCGGTGGTCGAGGCCGAGCGGGAGCTGCCCGATGGCTGGGCGGCGGCACGGACGGAGCCGGCGGACCGGGCCGAAGGGCTGACGGCTTGGGAGGCCCGCCTGGCCCAGCAGACTTCGCTGGTGGCGAGGATGTGGACCCCGGCGCTGCGCTACCGACAGGCTACGCTGGTGGCCGCGTCCGAGCCGGCCCAAGCCACCGAACGGCTGCACGGGCTCCTGTCTGGCCCGGTCGCCGACCTGGCGCGCTCGCAACTGGCCCTGCTCGACCTCGCCGCCGGCCACCCGGAGGACGTTGACGGGTGGCTGGACGGCGTTGCTGACCGGTGGCCGGCCATCGTGTACGCGCGGGCCTTGGCTGCTGCCCGGCGGGGCGAGGCCGCCCGCGCGGCCGGGCACCTGGAAGCGCTGGAAACGCGGTTCGGCAAGTGCGTCTCGGCCTACCCAGCGGCCGGGCGCCGGCTCGGAGCCGCGCTGGCCGAGCGCGCCGGCGACGGCAGGCTGGCCCGGGAGCGGTTGGAGGCGGCCCTGGCGGACGATCCGGCGGACGCCGTCGCCGCGGCCCGGCTGTCCCGCATCGTGATCCACTCGGGCTACGCCGCGGCGCTCGAGGGCCGGGAGGTCGTCGAGTCCACGGCCGCCTGGAGCGGGGTGGCGGCGTCCGGCCGGCCGCGGGCGGTGACCTGGGCCCGCGCGTACCGCGCCGTCGAGCTGGCTCTGCGCGGCTCCGAGCCGGAGCCGGCCTGGGTGCTGCGCGAATTCCAGGCCGGCGTGCGCGGCCGGGCCTCCACGCTGGCGATCCGGCAGGTGCTGGCGCGCGGCCGCTTGGCGGCCGGAGCGCCAGCCGAGGCGCGAAGCCTGGTGGCCGGCGATGGCGACCAGCCGCCGCCGTGGCTGACGCGCACCCGGTTCGTGGTGGAGGCCTGGCACCAACTCACGCAGCTCTGGCGGCCGGCTCCGCCGCCCGACGAGCGCGCAGTGCAGGCCGAGGTGGATCGGCTCCGGCGCGAGAACGACCCGCGCGGCGAGGATCCCGAGATCTGGTCTGTGGTGACGCAGGCCCTGCGCGTACAGGCGCTGAGCGAGTGCGTCTCGCCGGCTGCGCGCCGGGCGCTGGCCGAGCTGGACGCCGCGCCGCCGAACAACGCAGACGAGGTGGTCAAGCGCTGGCACGCCCTGGTGGGGCTGGCGGTGGACGGCCGGCACTCGCCGCTCAACTGGCCGGCGCTGACGCTCCCGGGGCTCTGGTCGGAGCGCGACGAGGAGCGGCGAGCCGCCGCGGAGGCCCTAGCCGCCGCGCGGAACGGCCAGGCCGACGGCTGGTCGGCGGTGCAGCGCGCAGCGCTCGACGCGGTGCTGGCTTGCGAGTCGAAGGCCGACGACGCGCTGCTGGCCGCTTACCAGACCCTGGAGCAGGAGCTGGATCAACTGCCCGTGGACGGTCCGAGCCTGTGGCTGAAGCTGGCCACGGTCTGGTTCGGCCGGCGCAACTGGCAGCCGCTCATCGCCGGGACGCTGCCCGACTGCGTGGCCGACCTGGCGCATCCGCGGGTGCGCCAGGTCGTGGGCCTCGCCTACGGCTGCGCGGCCGCCGACGCCGGCGCTCAAGGACGGATGCGCGAGGCCCTGACGCTTACCCGCCAGGCCCGCGCGCATCTCCAGCCCTTGCTGGGCGAGGGAGACTGACCCATGTTGCTGGACCAGAACGGGCTGGACATGACCGGGTTCGACGCCTTCCTGGGTGAGGTGCTGGGTCGCGAGACCGGCAAGGAAGGCGTCAATGTGCTGACGCAGACCATCTTCGCCGCGCGTCCCCGCGTGGAGGTGCGCGACTTCCTCTATTGCCTGGCACAATCGCCCGGCACCATCGCCAGGAAGCACCTGGTCGACCGGCCCGGCCAGCGGGTGGACGAGGTGCTCCGCAACCTGGAGGACGCGCTGGCGGCCTGGGACGCCAAACCCGGCGCCGCGCCCCTGCGGCTGACCGCCGAGACGGCGGCGCCCGAGGTGCCGGGGATGCTGGAGACCGCGGAGCGGCTGGCGCGCGAAGCCGGGCTGCCGGCCGTGACCGACCCCGTTTTCACCCGGGCCATTCTGGAGGTCGCCGGCCAAGAGTTGCAGGGCTGCCTGGAGCTGCTGATGGGCGAGACGGGCCTGGGGCTGTTCCGCCGGGAGCTGATCGTCACGCCCGTCGGAGACCGCGAGATCAGCGTGCTGGGGGCTGACGGGCGGATCGACCAGCGGCTCTTCGACGCCAGCGGCCGCCGGTTCCTGAGCCGGCTCACCGAGGACGCCGCCAGCCTGGGAGCGCGCAAGGTAAGCGTTCGGCACGTTCTCTACACGCTCCTGGCGCAGGATTCCAGCCCGCTCTACCTGGCCCTGGCCATGACCGGCGCGGATGTGAAGCGCGACTTCCACGCGGCACTGGCGCGCGAGCTGGCCCGGCCCGGCGCCAAGCGGGTCGACGGGCTGGAGCTCCACCGCGAAGTCCTGCTCGAGATCGTGATCCAGCTCTTCACCGAGGCGGTCAAAGCTTGCCGCCAGGTCGGCCGGAGCCAGGTGCACGAGCTGGATGTGTGCGTCGCGATGGCCGGGAAGCAGGGCCGCGAGCTGTCGCGGCTCGCGCCTCCGGGCCGCGCGTTCGACCTGTCCGCGGTGCAGGACTACCTGGCCACCACCGAGCCGAGCGAGGAGGACGAAGCGCCCGTGATGCGCTACTCGATCGCCGACATCGAGGCGCAGGTCAAGCAGCGCATCCGCGGTCAGGACGCGGCCGTGAACCGCGTGCTGCCTTGGATCAAGCGGCTGCGCTTCGGGCTCCCGCGCGACGGCCGGCCGGCCGCAGTGCTGCTCTTCCTGGGCCCCACCGGGGCCGGCAAGACGCAGCTCGCCAAGGAGCTGGCGCGGTTCGTGTTCGGCAGCGACGAGCAACTCCTGTTCCTCGAGATGGGGCAGTTCAAGAGCAAGGAGTCGATGAACATGTTCATCGGCGCCCCGCCGGGCTACGTCGGATACGGCGACGGCAAGCTCACCAACGGCTTGGCGGAGAAGCCCGAGTGCGTGGTGCTCTTCGACGAGATCGAGAAGGCCGACACCCAGGTGTTCGATACGGTGCTGCGGTTCGCCGATGAGGGCGTGATCTCCGACCCGGCCGGCCCGGTCCGCGATGGCCGCCGGTGCATCATCGTGATGACCACCAACGCCGGCCAGCAATGGCTGCGCGACCATCTCGGCGCCCATCCAACCGCCCGCGAGAACCCCGAGACGCTCGCGCGCGATCTGTTCGACGCAGCCATGACGGAGCTGCGCGAGAAGGGCTTCCGGCCAGAGTTCCTGGGCCGGGTGGACGAGCGCATCACGTTCCTGCCGTTTACCCTCGAGACCTGCGAGCAGATCGTGGGCGACGTGCTCAGCCGCGAGCGGGAGAAGCTCCAGCGGCTCAAGGGCCTCACCCTCGACGTGGACCCGGAGGTCCTGGCCATGCTGGCCGAGGCGGCTTTCGGGCGCAGTCTCGACGAGGGCGCGCGAGGCGCTCCGCGCGCGGTCAACGAGCAAATCATCACGCCGCTCATCGACCTGCTGGCGGATCGCGCCGAGGCCGACCTGGACGGCGGGCCAACCCATGTGGTCGCCAGCAAGCACGGGCTGACCCAGGTCGTGCTGGAGGTGATCCGATGAGCGCCCCGTCCCCGATCCTGCCCGCCGGAACCCTGTTGGACGGGCGGTTCCTATCGCGCCCGGCAAGTCGTCTGCGGCCTCCGCCTGCGGGAGGTGGCCCTGAAGCTCTTCGAGCCCGGCAAGGTCAACGCGTCGAACCTCCAGACCGTGCTGAAGGAGGCGGTGAACGTCGTCTGGCTGCAGGATTCCAACCCGCCGCTGGAGGTCACGCGGCATCTGCTGCAGGTGTACGACGTCGGGATCCTGGCCACCACGCCGGCGCGAGCCTTCATCTCCATGAAGCTGATCCCCGGGCGCAGGACCCTTCAGACCCTGATGCGGCGCTACGGGGCGAAGGGGATGCCCTGGCAGATTGCCGCCCGATGCCTCCGCCAGGTTCTGGTGCCGCTGGCCTTCATGCACGCGGAGCCGCGGGCCATGGCCCACGGCGACATCCAGCCCAACGCGGAGTCGCGGGCCATGGCCCACGGCGACATCAAGCCCAACAACGTCTTGCTCGACCAGTCCGACGACCTGGTGCTGGCCGATTTCGGCCTGGCCGAGATCATGCCCTTGAGCGCGGAGTGCGGGTGCATCGAGTACCTGGCGCCGGAAGGTCTGACCGGGGCTGAGCCGCGGACCCAGGCCGACCTCTACTCCGTCGGCGTGGTGTGGTACGAGATGCTGACCTCGGTCCACCCGTACGCCCAGGCCGGGCTGGAGGCCATCGCCGCCGGCGACGACCGGGCCTACCTGTACGCGCACGCCCAGGCCCGGCATTGGCCCTACCGTTCAACCGAAGCGGGCGAGACGGCCGGCGTCGGGCACGTCGTGCCGGTCTCCGACCTGGTGCCGGAACTGCGAGAGCATCCCCAGTTGGAGGCGATGCTGCGCCGCTGCCTGGAGTGGAGTCCGGCGAAACGCTACCGGGAGGCCGGCGAGCTGCTGGCCGAGCTCGATCGCTACCTGGGTCCTGATGCCACCGGGCCAAGCGCCCCGGCGCGGGCGGCCGCCGGCCAGGTGACCGCCCCAGCGCCTCCGGCCGCGAAGCCGCTCGACGACGCCGACGCGGAGCTGAAGAACGGTCGGCCCGGCGCAGCCTTGCGGCTGGCCCAGGAGGCCCGGCGCCACGAGCCGCAGTCGGTGAGGGCAATGCTGGTGGAGCTGGCCGCGCTGTCGGCGCTCGGCCGGCACAACGAGGCCCGCCAGCGCGGCGCCGAGGCCTACAGGCGGTGGCCCACAGACCTGAAGGTTGGATGGGCGTACTCGGACGCCATCGAGGCGGCCGGCCAGCGCGAGCTCGCGGAGCAGATGCGGAAGCAGCTCCGCGGGCCGCGCCCAAGCAGTGAGTGAGCGGGGAACGCCATGGCAACCGTCGAACCGCACCAGCTCCGGGTCGTGGATGGGCTGCTGGCTGCCATCGAAGGCGAGTTGGACGCCGCCGAGAATCCGCACCGCCGGGCGCTACGCGAGCTGGGCGTCAACGCGCTGGGTTGGACCGAGCACGCCTACTCCGACGAAGCGTTCGCGATCTGGGCGGAGCTGCTCGATCGCATCCCGGACGACCTCGAGACGCTCCACCACCTGGCGATCATGCACCACGCCCGCGCCATCGACCGGGAGGCCTCGGCGGACCCGCGGAGCGCCGACTCCGACTGGCAGGCCGCGCTCGGGCTGTGGCAGCGCTTGGCCACGTCGGACGCCTTCTGGCAACGGATCGGCGACATCGCCTGCAAGGGCATGACGCACCGCGACGGCACGCCGCGCCGCGATGCGATCGACGACCTGCGGGGCGAGCTGCCGCGGCTGCTGCTCCAGACCCACTTCGACCTCGCCTTCGCCGAGGGCACCCCCAACTACCGTGCCCGCTTCCATATCCGGCTCGCCCACGAGGCGCCGTTTGCCCGGCCGGACCTGGAGGCGGTGCGCCGGCGGACCTACGAGCGGATGGTGGCGCTGGTGCCGGCCGACGTGTGGCAGAGCAACGAGCTCGATCCCGAGCGCATTCGTCTGGGCACCGAGGCAGTCGAGCGCTACCTGGAGCTCGATCCCGGGTGCATCGCGGCCCTGGCCGATGCCGCGCGGCTGGGCACCCGGCTGGTGCGGGCCTGGCTGCGCGAATGGGAGGCCCTGACCGATGGCGACGAAGCCGCCCGCACCCGCTTGGTGCGCCACTTCGAGGAAGCCTGCCACCACTGGAAGCCGTACTTCGACCAGGTCGTGAGCTGGGTGGAGGGCACGCGCGCCGAGGGCGCAGGCACGGAGGTCGAGCAGCAGGATCTGAGCGAGGAGATGGCCCAGAAGCTGGCGCTCTGGTACCGGATCATGGGCGAGGTCCAGCTCTCGCTGGACCACTACGCGGAGGCCCTCGAGCTGCTGGGCCGGGGCAGCCGGGTGGCCAGCGACGCCGAGGACCGCGAGCGCTGCGACCGGATGGGTGGGATGGCCCGCGCGCAGTGGGCGCTGGCCAAGACCCAGGCGGAGGAGTCCGGCGCGCGGGCCTATTGTGACGAGGTGTGGGCTCAGGGCGGCCTGACCCCGGCGGCGCATTCGCCGCTGGCCAACGCCTACGCCCTGCTGGGTGAGTGGGACCTGGCGGAGACCGTCTGCCGCCAGGGCCTCGAGCTCGGCCCGCCCGACACCACCGACTGGGACCGGCTCCAGGAGCACGAGCGCGAAGGTGAAAGCCTGCGCCACATGCGCGACTCCATCGAGCGCGAGCGCAGGGAAGCCGGGGTCCTGAAGCTGCTCGACCAGGCCCGTGAGGCGATGCACGCCGACCGGCACGCGGAAGCGCTGGCCGTGCTGGATCAGGCCGCCGAGAGCGCCGCCGACGTCCCGGTGGTGTTCTTCCTCCGCTCGCAATGCCGCCTGGGGCTGAACGACGTGGCCGGGGCGCGGGCCGACTGCGACCGGTTCCGCCACCTGGCCGCGGGCGAGCCCCAGGCGATGGCGGCGCTCGAACGTCTCGAAGCCGACCTGGCGGAGCAGGAGGGACTGCTCGCCAAGTACGGCGCCGAGGGCCTGTCATTGCACCAGCGGGCGGTGGCGGCGTACAACGACGACCGCTACGCCGACGCCATCGGGTTCCTCCGGCAGGCGCTGCGGACGGCTCCGCGCCAGGCCCACGCCGATCTGAACCACGAATTGGCGGTCTCCCTGGCGACTGCCGCCAGCGCCGGGTTCGACGCCGCCATGAACAACTCGGCCGCCACCGTCGCCCAGCGGCTGGCAAGCTGCACGGAGGCCAAGGCCCAGCTTGAGGAAGCGACCCGGCTGGATCCCGGCAACGCCAACCACCGCCGCAACCTCACCGAGCTGACCAAGATCATCGGCCACCTGGGTCAGGAGGCCCAGGTCGTCGGCAAATTCGGGGAGCGCACGCTGCAGTTCCGGCGCCAGGCCGCGGAGGCGTTCGAGGGCGACCGGTTCGACGAAGCGCTGTCGCTGCTCCAGTTGGCCTTGCAGGCCTGCGCGGCGGCGGGCCGCGACGAGGTGATCGACGAGACGGTGATCGTCTACCGATCCGCGGCGGCCAAGGCGGTGAACGAGTGCCGCGAGGGCTTCCTGCTGAGCGCTGACGCCAAGCGGGATCTGCTGGATGCCGCCATCGCGTACCTGGAGCATGCGGTGCAACTGCGGCCGGTCGGTGACGCGCAACAGGAACTGACCTTTGTGAGGCTCATGCGGGTCCAGGCGGGCAACCGTTTCTAGGAGGTGCAGACATGCCCCTGCGATGGGAACGAGGGCGAAACCCTTACCGACACAACCACTATGGCCGGCTGCAGGTGGGACCCTACACCCTGCCGACCCAGGTGCTGCAAACGGAAAAGAACCTGATCCAGCTCCTGGACGCCGGACGCGAGCTGACCCTGGATGGGCAGCGGCTCGACGCCCACGCCATCAGCGAGGCGTCCAGCCGCCTGCGCGAGCCGCGCTCGCAGGCAGAGGAGCTCCTGCTCGTCCACCCCGGGGTGCAGGACGATCGGAAGCGGCTCAAGAAGCTGTGGGAGGATCTGCGTCGCGAGGCGGCGCTGGAGCGTGACGCGGCGCTTCCGTTGCTCTGCCCGGAAGCGCTGTTCTGGTTTACGCCGGCGCCCGGCGTCGAAGCCGCCGACCTGCCGCGATGGGAGGCCTTCGGGCTGGTCGAAGCGGGCGACCCCGAGGACCTCGAGCTGGATTTGGTGTTCGACGTGTGACCGCCGCCGGGCAGATGAATGGGAGGCCGGACCATGGACATCGGTATCGATCTGGGCACGACGTACAGCGTGATCGCGGTGAAGGGCCAGGTGGAGCTGACTGCGGGCTATCCGGCGGGCACCTATCTGCCCGAGTGCGACGTCACGATCATTCCGACCCCGGACGGTGACTCTACGTTCCCCTCGGTGCTCTGGATCGACCCGGACGACCCCGCGGTGGTGCTGGTGGGGCAAGAGGCCAAGCAGAAGGCCGAGGAGGGCGACTGCCCCATCATGTTCGCCAAGCGGTCGATTGGTACCAACGAGCCGCTGCCGCTGGGCGACCGCACCCTGACCGCGCGGGAAGTGGCCAAACATGTGCTCGCGCACCTCAAGGCCTGCGCCGAGCGCGCGCTCGGCGAGCCGGTGCGGCGGGCCGTCATCACCCATCCGGCCTACTTCGACCTCAGCCAGATCGACGAGACTCGCAAGGCGGCCATCGACGCCGGGTTCGACATGGCCGACCCGGGCCAGATGATGATGGAGCCGGCCGCGGCGGCCCTGGCCTACCTGCACGCGGACCCGCGCGACCCCCTGCGCATCCTCACCTACGACCTCGGCGGCGGGACGTTCGACGTGACCGTCTTGGAGCGCAACCAGGGGGTGATCAGCCTCAAGGCCTACGACGGCAACCACCTCCTGGGCGGCTACAACTTCGACCGGGCGTTCGTGGAGTGGCTGCGGGGGCGCTTGGAGGCCCAGGGCCGGGTGGTGCCCTACAACGAGCACGACCCGGCGGATCGAGCCCGGCGGGCGCGGCTGCTGCAGTTGGCCGAGCAGGTCAAAATCCGCCTCTCCCAGCAGCGCAACGACAAGGTCTACATTCCAGTGTCGGACCGCCAGATTCTGGAGGATGAGCAAGGACGGCCGATCCAGATCGAGGAGCGGATCAACTGCGCGGACTACACCGCGCTGATCCGCGAGCTGCTGGACGAAACCATCGCTCGCTGCCACAGCGCCCTCGCGAAAGCCGCGCTCGAGGCCGCCGACCTGGACGCCGTGTTGCTGGTAGGGGGCTCAACCTATGCCAAGTGGGTGGTGGACACGGTCTCGGCCGCTTTCGAGGTCGACGTGGATCCCTTCAACCCGAATCTCTGCGTGGCGGCCGGCGCCGCGCTGCAGGCGGCGGACCTGCCCGGCATGACGGCCAGCGCCGGCTTCCAGATGCGGATCGACACGCCGCGCGAGTCGCCCTTGCCGACTATCAACTTCGGCGGCGTGGTCCGCGGCGCCGAGGGCCGGGAGCTGACCCCCGAGGAGTGCGGCGCGCTCCAGGCCATCCTGACCACCCCGGAGGGCGTGACGACCGAGCCGGTGGGGGTCAGCCCCAGCGGCCGGTTCGTCTTCGAGGGCCTGACGCTGCTCGAAGACGATCCCAGCCTCTTCCGGATCCAGCTCCTGGACGCCTCCGGCGCGCCGGCGCTGTCGGCGGAACACAGCATCACCTATGCGCCGGAGAGCTCGGGAACGACCGAGATCACCTCGGTGCTCCCCAAGCCGCTCTACTTGAAGACCGACCCGCTGACGGTGATGGCCGAGGAGGGGGTGACCTTGCCGGCCCGCTGTGAGGTCCGCCTTCAGCGGCTGCACACGCGCCCCATCGAGCGGATCGCCGTGCTCCAGCAGAACGACCCCGAGCCGGTCGGCCACATCCTCGTGGAGGGCATCCCGCCCGAGGCCGGCGAGGGCCGCCGCATGGTGATCCAGGTGGAGATCAACCAGCACCGCCAGATCCGGGGCACGGCGACCGTCTACGGCCCGCACGACAACGTGGTCATCACCGCGCCGGTGCAGCTCGAGCTGCCGGCGGTGAAGGTGCCGACCCTGCCGGAGCTGCAGGAGCGCTTCGGCGAGCTGGAGGCCCGGCGGCAGCAGGAGGTCGTGTTCTCACAGGACCCGCAGGCCCGACTGGTGCTGGGCGGCAAGGGACGCAAGCTGAGCGAGCGAATCCAAGCTCTGTTGGCGGAGATGGAGCCGGACAAGCAAGAGGTCAACGAGCTGGTGCGCGAGCTGG
>JACPDV010000512.1 GCA_016183835.1 Armatimonadota bacterium | reverse complement strand
TTGACCGCTGCGACGCACAGCACTGCGACGGTGGCACAGAGGATGAGACAGCCCAGTCGGCAGCCTGAGGGTCGCTCGACACGCGTCTCGTACACCTCGGCAGGGAGATCGGGGCCTGGGCGGCTCATGCCTGCGCGTCCCGTAGGCCGGTGCGGTGCTGCCGCGCATCCACGATCGCCTTCGCCAGCCTCGCCGCCGCGTCGGGTGTGGTGAACAGCCGCAACTGCCCTCCCTGGAACCCGATCAACCAGCCGTCCCTGACTGGCGCAAACAGCTCCTCGTCCCGCAGCTTGCGGGCGAAGTCGGCCTCGTGCCACGGCACCCACCAGCGCAGCCGGCGTGAACGCACTTCGATGCCGTTCATCGTGGCGGTGAGTCGCCACAGCGCATGGTGGTCCTTCCCCAGGATGCCCTGCGCCCGCACCACGATCTCCTCCGCCGGAGCCAGCGGCGAGTAGTCCTCGTCCGGCACCGGCTCCTCGGCCAGCACGGCGCGCACCCGCCGCGCCAGCCGCTTGCCGCCGACCACGGAGCGCAGGTCGAGCTCGCCATCCGTGGTGCGGATCCACGGCCGCCGGCGGCCTACCTGTACCTCCAGCACCTCGTGCCACGGGACGGCCTTGCTGCCCCAGACGAGCCGCTGCACCAGCCCCTCCGGACCGATCTCGTAAGCCGCGACGACGCTGGGAGCTTCGGCCACCCACACCCCGGCCACGGACAAGAGGCCGACCAGCAGGAGCCCGCCCAGTGCGTGCGCATCAGCGCCGACGGCCAGCGCGAGCAGGAGCAGCACCGGCAAGCAGCCGAGGCAGCAGCTCCAGCAGCCGGGCTGGTTGCTGCCGGCCGGGTAGGTTTCGCAGTAGATCACGCGCCGTGCCATCGCCGTCTCACCCGCTCGCCCGATCCCCAACGAGACTCACGGCGCGAATGTCGTCACTTCGACCCGTACACCCGCACCTCGCTCACCAGACAGTTTCCCTCCCGCTCCGCCTGCCCCGCGTCCTGGTTCCCGGCCGGCGCCATCTTGCCGACCCGGATCGCCACCGGGTCGCCCGCGTAGCTCGCCCGCGGCCAGGTCTTCAGCACCTCCCACCACGCCCCGTCCGCCGACACTTCGGCCACCACCTGCTCCGCCTCCACCCGGAGCCGCAGCCAGACCGCCAGGTTCGGCGCCACGAAGCTCGGGTGCAGGCCCTGCTCCTTGCCGTCGTCCGTGCCGAACCGGCCCTCGACCGCGCGCACGTTCACCCGCGCCAGCCGCTCGCCCGGCCAGAGCAGCTCCAGGCCCACGCCCCAGGTCATCCCCGCGTCGTCGCCGGGGTCCACCTCGCACTGCGCCAGCGTCACCCCGGCCGGCAACGCCCGCTCGGCGTAGGCGCAGACGTGGCCCTGCGCGTGGATCCGGAACGCCCGGTCGCGCACCTCGACCCGCGTGTTCGCCACCTTGGACAGCGCCGGTGTCCACTCCGCGGCCAGCCGGTCGCCCGCGAACGTCTCCTCCCACAGCAGCTTGCGGTTCTGGTAGGCCGTGTCCGGCTTGACCACGAACTTCGGCGCGTCGTGGGGCTGCTCGTCGACCCACAGGAGCCACCCTCTGCGCGGCACGAGCGGGATGGCCTCGCCGGGGTCGAACAGCGCCGCCTCCTGATAGTCCTGCACCGCGGGCGCCCAGAGATGGGCCTTGGCGGGGTCACGTCGGGCTGATCGGTCTGCACGGGACAGGCCCTGTCCCAGTAGCCGCGCATCGTCGCCTCGCCGATCCCGAACCGGTCCCACAGCTTCCACAGGGGCGTGGGGTCGCCCGTCCAGGGCATCCGCACGGTCATGCCGTAGACCATGCCGCGCCACGGGTTGCCGCCGTCTTGGAGCATGTCGCCCATCAGGCCGTAAGGGATGCCGCAGATCTCCGTCAGCCAGTAGTCGGGCGGGTCGTCGTAGTTGAAGCTCTCGCCGAACCAAAGGCGGTCGATGAAGGGGAAGAACTCCAGGTACTGGTTCGCCGGGCCGTGGGAGAAGGCCGTGTTGGAGTGCAGGACTGGTTCGCCGGCCCGTGGGAGAACCCGGTGTTGGAGTGGAGGTCGATCATGCAGCCCGGGCGGTTGCGGTCGAGGATCTTGCGGACGCGCTTCATGATCCGCCGGTCGTAGCTCACGTCGTCGTTGTAGAGCCCGTCGATCTGCGCGTGGCGGACGAGCCACCCGAGGCCCTCGAGGTAGTAGTTGTACCAGCGCGAGGTGCCGGAGTTGACGATGGCGGCGCAGGCCTCGCCGTCCGGCTGCGGCTGGAACCAGGCGGGGGCGTAGTCGTCGCTGAGGTGCTCGCGCAGCCACGGGTAGCCGCCGCCGCCGCCCGGCGCGAGCACCTCGTGGCCCAGGCTGCGCAGCGCCGCCAGCTCCACGGTGTGGTTGGTCAGCTCGCGGAGGGTGTAGTAGATCTTGACCTTCATGTCGCGCTCGTGCGCCGCGCGGACGTACGCCGTGAGCTTGTCCACCGCCAGGAACGGGTAGTTGATGTAGGGGTTGAGCTCGTTGGCGTGGTGGATGTTGATCACGTTCGCCCCGGTGGCGGCGATCTTGTCCACCGGCTGGTAGTCGTGGAAGTAGCGCGTGCGGAAGTGGGCGGCGGTGTCGAGCGGCTTGACCGGGGTGATCAGCAGGGCGAACTCGAAGGTGATGGACTCGCCCGCCGCCAGCTCGCGCGGGCCGCTGAAGGCGCGGGCGAGGACACGGTCGGCGCCGTCGTCGACCACGGTGACACCGCCCTTCCCGCCGTTGTCCCAGGTGGCCGGTGGTTTGAGCTGGCCCAGGTTCCAGTAGAGGTTGACCATCGGCCCGCAGTAGCTGGCGCCGCGCAGCTCGCACTGCACGCCGGCCGGCACGTCGCCGAGCCAGAAGCTGTCGTAGTAGACTGGTCCGCCCCACTTCCAGGCGTGGCTGGCCGGCCGGCAGCCGCCCTTGCGGCCGATGCCCATCAGGTAGGGCACGGCGTCGCGGCGAAAGGGCAGCTCCAGCGCCACGTCCCGCAGCGACGCCGCCTGCTCGGCGTGCAGCGTCAGGCGCCAGGTGACGTGCCCGTCGTACTCCATCCGCGCCGAGGTGGTCAGCCCGAGCCCGTCGGCCCGCCGTTCGGCGGTCCACTCCACGGCGCCGGGCGCTTGCTTCGTCACGCGCGGCTTGCCGGCGCTCCAGGCGACGCGGCCCTTCGTGGTGGTCACCGCGAACTCGACCGGTGCAGCGAGCAGCTCCGTCGTGCCCGCGGCGATGGCCGCCGGCAGGCCGTCGCCGCCGAAGCGCAGTGTGCGGCCGAGGCAGCCGATCTCCCGGCTGCGGAGTTTCAGGGGCGTGTAGGGCGGGGTCAGCTCGTCGTCGAGGGCGATGGTGGAGTCGAGCCAGCGCAGCCGCGAGTGCTTCCAGGGCTCGTTGTCGCCGTGCTCGACCGCCACGCGGTCAGCCACGGTGAGCTCGATGGGCACCGTGGCGGCGGGCGCGTTGGCGGGCTTCACCGTGACTTGACCGCGATAGACGCCGGGCCGGGCGTCGCGCGGGAGCATGAGGCCCATCCACAGCGCCTGCACGCGGCCGGCGTCGAGTTGAAGCAGGTCAGCGCTCGCGCCGGGAGTGTGGCCGGGCCGCGGAGGTAGGTGAAGGTCACCTTTAGGTCCTCGAGCCGCTGCCGGGCGGCGAAGACACCGACCTGGAAAGCGTAGTGCTCGTCGCGCTCGGCCTCGCCCTGCAGCGCGCCGCCCGGCCCGCGCTGGATCCAGCGCAGCGGCAGGTCCTGGGTCATTCGAATGGGGTAGCGCCGGTCCTCGGCGAAGAGCAGGAAGGGCTCCGGGTGCGCGGCGAGGAGCGCCTGCGTCTCGGCGGCAGTGGCGATCACCTCCATCGGGTCGAAGCGGCTGAACTCGGTGCGGGCCTGGATCTCGACCGGTTGCGCCTCCGGGAGCCGTGCGGGGTCGGCGAGGGCCGTTTGCCGCCAGGCCGGGTCGGCGGTGTCCTCGGGCTTGAGGTAGTCGCCGCCGTACCACCCCCAGTTGCCCTGCACGGTGTACGGCAGGTAGTAGACGAAGTAGTCGCCGGGCGCGGTCTCGGGCTGGAAGACGAGGTCGCCGAACTCGCGCTCGAGGTGGACGGCGGCGACGTTGCGCAGCGTCTTGCCGGTGGCGGCGTCGACGATCAGAATGCGCTTGGCCTCGGGGTGAAGGTCGCGGCGGCGCCAGGGGAGGTGGAGCCGGACGGCCTCGGCGGGGCCTTCGACGCGGACTCGGGCGCGGTGTTTGCCGAGGGCTTCGGGCCAGGGTTGCGCGGGCACGCTGTAGGGCAGCTCGCCCGCGGGCAAGGGCGCGGCGAGGAGGAGGAGCGCCAGCGGCGAACAGGGCATGTCAAGTCCCCGGGACGCGGCGGATCGTACCACACCGGCCCCGTTTGACGGGTGCACGTCGGTTTGCGGGATAGCGCACAGCCCGTCATTGCGAGGAGGTCCGACGACGAAGCAATCTCGCGCAGCAGTCGCCACCGGACCGGCTTCCGACAGCGTCAGGCACTGGGCGAACGCGATTGCTTCGTCGCTTCGCTCCTCGCAATGACGGCTGGCTGGGTGTCCTGGCGAGGGGTCCCGGAGAACAGACTCGCACCCCGTTTGACGGGCCTCCCGGCGATCGGCTACACTCGCGGCAGACTTACAGAGGGAAGCAGCCATGAGACGATTGCTCGTCTGTGTTGTGCTCACCACGGCGGCCTTCGCCGAGACGGCGAAGCTCGAGTGGGTTCCGGCCGGGATGGTGGCTGTCGCCGGCCACTACATGCCGCTTAGGGCCGAGCTGAGCGGGACGCAACCGGAGCCGATCAAGACGGTGCCGGACGGGCTCGTCAACCCGCGTTGGACCGTGCTCAAGATCGGCCCGGCGGAGGCGCAGCAGAGCTTCGCGGTGTGCCTCGACGACGGACCCGACGGCGCCGGCCGGCTGTGGATCGACGGCACCGGCGAAGGCACCCTGACGCAGAACGCCGACTGGAAGCAGTCGAACAAACCCTACCAGCCGGACCCGCCGCTCTACCTGCACACCGGCACCTTCTCGCTGCAGCTCAAGGTCGGCGGCCAGACGCGCCAGGGCAGCTTCAACGCGTACCTCTTCGACCCCAAAGACCAACGGCGGGCCAATCTCGTCAACACGCTCCTGTTCTACCCCGACTTCGGGTGGAAGGGCAGCGTCGAGCTGGCCGGCCGGACCTACCCCGTGTGGGTCCGCGAGGGCCTCGGGCTGGACGCCGCCAAGCCGGCCGCAGGCACCGGCGCCGAGCTGCTGATCGACCGTAACGACAACCAGAAGATCGACCGCCGCGGTGAGAGCTACGACCTCGGCAAGCCCTTCTGGCTCGACGGCGAGTCGTTCATTGTCAAGGGTGTGGATGCCGAGGGCACACTGACCCTCGCCGTCTCCGAGGAGAAGGTCGCCGAGGTGCCCCTGCCGGCGGATCTTCAGGTGGGCAACCGGGTGCCGATGTTCAAGGCCACCACGCTGAGCGGCAAAGAGGTCGACCTGGCCACCAGCTTCAAGGGCAAGGTCGTCCTGCTCGACTTCTGGGCCACCTGGTGCGGGCCGTGCGTGGCCGAGATCCCGAACGTGGTGCAGACCTACGGCAACTACCACGCCAAAGGGTTGGAGATCCTCGGCATCTCCTTTGACCAGGCCAACCAGGCCGAGCAGGTCAAGTCCTTCCTGGGACAGCACAACATGCCGTGGGAACAGGTCTACGAGGGCAAGTACTGGTCCACCAGCATCGGCCAGCTCTACGGCATCGACAGCATCCCGGCGATGTTCCTGGTGGACGGCGACACCGGGGTGATCCTGGCCGCCAGCCCGCGCGGGCCGGCGTTGCCCGCGGCGGTGGACAAGGCGATCAAGGCCAAGGCCGGGCAGTAGGGCCGGCGGCGTGACACGGCTGCTTCTCGCGCTGCTCGTCGCCGCGCCGGTGCCGGCCGCCGTGCTCTACCGGGGCGATCTCGCCGGCCTGCCCGACGGACCCGCCCGGCTCGGGCACTGGCGGCTGGACGGCGGCGACTACACCCTCGCCGGCGGCTGGCTGGGCGTCCAGAGCGCCCAGTCCAACCCGCTAGCCGCGCTTGACCTCAAGCACGACGGCGACTTCACCTTCTGCGCGCAGGTCCGCAACTCGCGGAGCTGCCACTGGGCCGCGCTCCTCGCCCGCGGCGTGTACCGCCTCGAGACCAACAGCCAGTTCGTCCACCTCGGGCTCCTGCGCAAGACTGGCGGCGAGTGGAAGCTGGTGGGGCAGGCACCGGACCCCTGGGCCTACGCGCAGAACACCCAGGACTTGACGCTCCGCCTGACCCTCGCCGGCCGGCACGTCAGCGGCTTCGTCGACGACAAGAAGCTCGTGGAATGGGACGACCCCGACCTGGCTCCGGCCGGCGGCGACTACGCCCTGATGAGCGGCTGGGGCAGTCGCCTGGCCTGGCGCGACATCGAGCTCTCGGACCAGCCGGACCAGCACGAGTGGCCGCGTGAGACTCTCCCTCGTCCGGCGCCCGCCGGGCTGGCCGAGACCACCTTCGTCCGCGGGAGCAGCGACGGCACGTACTCCGAAGGCGACTTGGCTGCGCTGACGTACCGGCTGACCACGCGGCGGGAGCAGCCGGTGGCGGTGCTGCTCCGGCTCCGGCTGATCGACGTCCGCGGCCACGAGGTGGGCCGGCGGCAGCAGCATGTGACGCTCACGCCGGGGCAGGAGCTGCCGCTGACCGTCGAGTTCACCCCGCCGGCGCGGGGCTGCTTCAAGGTCGCGCTGGACGCCGGCACGAGCGCGGCCGACCTCGGGTGGGTGGAGGATCTGGGCAGCTTCACCGTGCTCCCGCCCAAGCTCCGCGACATGCCCTTCGATCCGCAGTCGTACTTCGGCGGGCACATGGACGGGATCAACTCCCACTGGCACTTCCAGGTCGGCCGCAAGCTCGGCATCCAGTGGGCGCGCTGCCACGACATGCTTCAGCAGGGCTGGTGGACCCGCATCCAGCCTGACGGGCCGGAGCAATGGCTGTTCCCCTACGACGCGGCGCAGCGCGACCTGGACGAGCTGGGCTTCGGCACGCTGGGCGAGTTCCTCTGGTCGCCGAAGTGGGCCACCAGCGCGCCGCCCGGAGCGGAGGGCAACCCCGCCGCCTACCCGCCCAAGGACTGGGACGCCTTCGCACGCTACGTCGAGGAGACCGTGCGGCACTACCGCGGGAGCATCCATCACTGGGAGGTGTGGAACGAGCCGCACTACGCCGGCTTCTGGCGCGGCACGCCGGAGGAGTATGCGAAGCTCCTCGCGGTGGCCTACGACGCGGCGAAGCGGGCCGATCCCGGGTGCTTCGTGTTCGGGGGCGGCGGGATCAACCCGCGCAGCCTCGGCTGGATCGAGGCCATGCTGGCGGCCGGCGGCGGGGCGAAGATGGACGGCTTCTCGATCCACTACCTCGAGCCCGACCTGGCCGCCGAGTTTATGCCCAAGCTCCGCGCACTGCTCGATCGTTCCGGCTGCCGTGGCCCCATCTGGAACACCGAGGAGACAGTGGCCAGCGCCAGCTTCCTCGACCAGCTCCGCAGAGACCAGCTCGAGCCCGAGGCGCGGTACCACTACCGCAACGCCTGCTGTGAGCTGGTGCGCACCTACATGGAGAACCTGGCCGGCGGCGTGCAGCGGATCTTCTACTACGACCAGGCCGATCCGTGGCGGATGAAGCAGTTCCCCAAGCCGCGCGTGACGACGCCGTCGGCCTTCAGCGGGACCATGTGGGACGAGGGGCAGATGCTGAAGCCGGTCGCCGCCGCGCACGCCGCGCTGGCGCTGGCGACCGCCGGCAAGCGGTACCGCGAGCGGCTCGCGGACGGCCCGCGGCAGACGTTCCTCTTCGCGGGGCCCGACCGGGCGGCGGCGGTGGTCTACGCGGTGTTCGACACCTACGCGGAGAAGGGCGTGCTGCGGCGGAAGTTGCCGGAGGGGCTGGCGGGGCGGCTGACGGTGATCGACTTCATGGGCAACGAGTCGGCGCCGGTGGTACGCGGCGGCGAGCTGGCGCTGCCGCTGTCGCGCGAGCCGGTGTATCTGGTGTGCCGGGGTGAGGGTGCGCTGGAGAGGCTCAGGGAGCTGCTTCGGCCGCCGTAGCTCGGGAACCCCTCCCTGCCAAGGAGGGGGTGGCGGAGCTGCGATAGCGATGGCCTACAGCTCCGCTTCTACCGCCAGCCCGCCGCAGCTCAGCTCCAGCCGCCCGCCGGCCAGCTCCGCTGCCACCGCCGGCGGCTCGCCGCCGAACTGCACCGCCAGCCCCACCGCCGCCACGCCCAGCTCCACCAGCTCGAAGCGGCGCGCCTCGCCCTGGTAGAGCACCACGTCCAGGCCCACCGTCGCCTCGTCGCGCTCGATCGCCCACCGCCCGCTCAGCTCGCCGAACCGCGCGAACGGCACCGTCAGGTGCAGCGTCAGACCGCCGAGATCCAGGCTGAGCGGCGCCGCCAGGGTGCCCGGGAGCGCCGGCTCCAGTTCGCGCGCCGCGCCGCCCAGCTCGAACCGCAGCCGCAGGTCCGTGGCCGTGAAGGCGCCGTCCACCAGCCGGTCGAGACTGGGGTGCCGGTCGCCGCCGCGCGGGTCGAACGTGATCCCCGCCAGCACCAGCCCCTCGCGCTGCTCACCCTCGAACCGCGCGGCGCAGAAGTCGTAGCCGTCGTGGAGGAAGCGCAGCCGGAGGAACGCGGGCGCCTCGGGCGTGCCCCAGTAGGCGAGCAGCGGCCGCGCCTGGTTCCATAGGATCCCGCGGTTGATGCTCCCCAGCGACAGCTCCGGCGTCAGCCAGGTGGTGCCCACGACGGGCCGCTCGCCGCCCACGAACGTCTTGCGCAACTCGCGCGGCTCGAGCGCCACGAACCGCTCGATCAGGTCGTCGGGGCAGGGCGTGGGGAGGCGCTGCTCCTCGAGCCCGGGGTGCGCGGCGGCCTGGCCCCAGTCCACGCGACCATCCAGCGAGCGTTCGATGAAGGCCAGCGTGCGCGGGTCGAGGAGCGTGCTGTAGCAGCGGCTGTGCGGGCCTGACCATTGCCGCGTGGGCGAGTGGAAGTGGTCGGCGATTTCCTGCCACGCCATGCGGTACAGATCCTCGGTGAGCGCCAGGGCCTCGGGGTGCTCGGCGTGACAGTAGAGGCGGGCCAGCTCCTGGAGCGCCACCACGGTGTAGGTGGGGCTGTTGTACTCGGTGAAGGCGCCTTGCTCGGTGCAGTGGGCGTGGAGGCGGCGGAGCCGGTCGAGGGCGTACTCGAGCAGCTCCTCGTCGCCGTAGGTTTCTGCCGCCACCAAGGTGACGTAGGTGCCCATCACGGCGATGTGGGTGTAGGCCGGCCCCACGTTGCGCTTGCGGATGGAGGCGGCGGCGCAGCGGACGGCCTCGTCCACCTGCTCGGCCAGCTCGGCGGGGAGGCGGTCGCGGTGGGAGAGCACGACCTGGAGGAGCTGCACGCCGCAGAAGTCGGCCCAGTTCCAGTCGGGCGGCGACATGCGCTGGAGCGGCTCCTCGAGGAACCACGACCAGATGCCGCAGGTGTCGTGCGCGGGGTCGCGGTCCTGGAGGGAGACCACCTTGCGGACGATGTCGATGCCGCGCGGGAGGAGCGGCAGCTCTCCGGTGTCGAGCACGGCCACGGCGTAGACCAGCGACTCCCGGGTGGGGTGCACCGTCCCGCCGGTGAGGGTGGTGTGGTAGCCCGGCGAGTGGAACGGAGTCTGAACCATGTGGACCGCGGCGTCGTACTGCTGATGCCGGGGCGCGAGGGCTTCGAGCAAGCGCTGCCTGGCGAGGGGATCGAGGGCGAGGGGGAAGCGCGGCACGGCGTCACTCCGGAAGATGGTCGGCGCGGCGGGCTCGGGCCCGCGGCGCATGAGCAGGAGCGTGACGAGCGCGAACAGGCCGGCGGCGGGCAGCAGCCACGGCGGTGCGGTGCCCTCCTGCGCCTTGGCCAGGAAGACCACGCTGGCAAGCGTGTTGTTGGCGATGTGGCCGGCGACGGCGGGGAAGAGGCTGCCGCTCCGCCAGCGGGCCAGGCCGAGGTACAGGCCGAGCACGATCCCGGCCGGCGTCTGCACCGGGTCGGCGTGGATCAGGCCGAACAGGACCGCCGCGAGGAGCGCCCCGCCGAACCAGCCGCAGCGCCGGCTGAACCCGCCCTGCAGCAAGCCGCGGAAAAACGCTTCCTCCATCACCGGCGCGATCAGGCTGACGGCCAGCACGATCAGGACGAACGAGACGCCCTTGGCCCGGCCGATCACGTCGCCGATCATCTCGTTGGCGCTCGGCCACCACGGCATGTGACTGTGGACCCACACGCCCAGCTTGTCGGCGAGCAGGCTGACCGCGATGGTGCCGAGCGCGGCGAGGAGCAGGTTGCGCAGCCCGGTGGGGTACCAGGCGAGCGCCCGCCGCACCCGCGCGCCGCGCCACCAGAGCGGCGCGAAGATGGCGCATGTCAGCGCCATCTCGGTGGCGATGAAGGCCGCGAGGATGAACCACGGGTCGGTCAGGTCGGGGAGCTGGTGGCGGAGGATCGCCGGGATGACGAGGACGATCGAGAGGAGGATCGCGCCGCCGATGGCCAGGCCGAACGCCAGGCAGCCGTCGAGCGCGCCGATGGTCGGCTCGGGCGCGAAGCGGGCAGGCGCGGGGAGCGGCGATTCGCGCGGCGAGGGGAGCTCGGGTTCTGGCGGGCTCGGCACGTCCTCGCTCACGGCGACACCCCCACGGCGGCGCGGCGCGTCAGCTCACAGGCGGCACCAGCAGCCGCTCCTTGTTGTAGATGAAGGCTTCGCGCGTGTACTCGGCCAGCTCGAAATCGCCGGTGAGGACGATGGCGCCGGTGGGGCAGGCCTCTTCGCACATGCCGCAGAAGATGCAGCGGAGCATGTTGATCTGGTAGACGCTGGCGTAGCGCTCCCCGGGGGAGTAGCGCTCTTCGTCGGTGTTCTCCGAGGCCTCCACGTAGATGCAGTCGGCGGGGCAGGCGGCGCTGCACAGCGAGCAGCCGATGCAGCGCTCGAGCCCCCGGTTCTCGCCGTCCTCGTAGCGCCGGAGGATGTGCCGCCAGCGGGCGCGGGCGGGCACCGGCCGGCGCTCCTCGGGATACTGCACCGTCACCGGCTTTTCGGTGAGATGCTTGCGGGTGGTGGCGAAGCCCTGCCGCAGGGGCTCGACGACTTCCAGGACCTGGCGGAAAAAGTCGCGCATGGCCGCCGCTCTCCTACGCCCCCGCGGGTCGCGCGGCGCTCCGGCCGGCCCGCTTGAAGTACACGATGAGCCCCAGCAGGGCCGCCGTCAGGAAGACCAGCACCCGGTAGACCAGCAGCGGGTCGCCGGCGGTGTGCGGCGCGATCTCCGCGGCCACCGTCTGGAGGATCGCCGCAACCATCACCCAGCCGAACGCCGCCGGGAGCAGCGCCACCCAGCCGAGCCGCATCAACTGGTCCCACCGGAGCCGGGGGAGCGTCCACCGCAGCCAGATGAAGAGGAGGATGCAGAGGAGGACCTTGAGCAGGAACCAGCCCACCGGCGCCAGGATGTTGAGCACCGGGATGTGCGAGACGTTCAGGCTGGAGACCAGCGGGATGCCCGCCAGCGGGCTCAGGTAGCCGCCGAAGAAGAGCGCGGTGCCCACCGCCGAGAGGGTCGTCATGTGGATGTATTCGCCCATGAAGAACATGGCGAAGCGCAGGCTGGAGTATTCGGTGTGGAAGCCGCCGGTGAGCTCCTGCTCGGCCTCGGGGAGGTCGAACGGCGCGCGGTTGCACTCGGCCACGGCGCAGATGCAGAAGATCACGAAGGCCGGGAAATGCCAGAAGCAGTTCCACCCGGCGAAGGCCACGCCGCGCTGGCTCTCGACGGCGGTGCGGAGGCTGAGCGCCGCGTAGCCCGAGTGCGCCGTGGCGAAGGCGCTGGAGGAGAGCATCACGGCGATCACCGCGAGGCCCATCGGCAACTCGTAGCTGACCATCTGCGCCGCGGAGCGGACGCCGCCGAGGAGCGACCACTTGTTGTTGCTCGCCCAGCCGGCGAGCACCACGCCGTAGACCGCTAGGGAGCCCAGCGCGAGGACCCACAGGATGCCGATGTTGACATCCGCCACCTGCACCGGCACGGGCACCGGGTCGCCCCAGAAAAGGTGCGACGGGACGGACATCGTGTCGCCGAAGGGGATCACGGCAAGGGCGGCCACGGACGGGATCAGCGCGACCACCGGCGCGGCCAGATAGACGATGCGGTCGGCGTGGCTGGGGGTGATGTCCTCTTTGAAGAGCAGCTTGATCACGTCGGCGATGGGTTGAAAGAGCCCCTGCCAGCCTACCCGATTGGGCCCCAGCCGCTGCTGCAGCCGCGCACAGACCCGGCGCTCGAGCCAGATCCAGAGCGGGATCAGCGTGAGCACCACGATCGGGATCACCAGAGGGATGACCACGGCTCTGAGGAAGATCATCCAGCCACTCATCGCTACGTGCCTCGGCCCGTGGAAGGTGGGCGCAGTCTAACCGCCGCCCGTCGCGGTGTCAACGCAACGTGACGGCCCGGTAGGGGCGACCGGCAGGTCGCCCGTCGGCGGGGGCACGCGCGGGCGACCTGCCGGTCGCCCCTACCGGGCCGCGCAACGGATCTTCGAGGGCCAACGGACCTCCGTCCGCCCCTGCCGAGGAAGGAGTCTGACCATGCCGAACCCGGGCGACAAGGCGCCCGCCTTCGAGGCGCTCGACACCCAGGGCAACCCGCTCCGCCTCGCGGATTTCGCGGGCCGCCCGCTGGTGCTCTACTTCTATCCGAAGGACAGCAC
>JACPDV010000085.1:2170-16688 GCA_016183835.1 Armatimonadota bacterium | reverse complement strand
GGAGGGAGGCCAGAGCGGAGCGGGCGGGGAGGGAGCCCCGGACGCCTTGGCACATTCGCGTCCCCCCGCCCGCGGGGGGACCACAGGGGGGGCGGCTTCCAGTCCGGCATGCGGCTTCGTCTATAAGAGCGTCCCGCACATCACGCTGAAGAGCATCGCCCAGAACACCGCCCTCGACCCGATCTTCGCGAAGCACGAGCCACTCCTCGCCGCCGCGGTCGAGCGGTGCAATCAGGCGCTGGCTGCCGCCCTGGTCGCCGCCCCGGAGCTGCGCGGCCGACTCCGCCGCAAGCTCATGGAGAAGCAGCAGGCCGAAGGCAAGCGTGCCGTCACCGACGCCGACGAGCGACGCTGGGACCTCCCCGCCGGCGGCCGGTGGGAGGAATGGGAGATCCCCTTCGACACCGACCCCGACTGGCCGGCGGAGCTGCAGGCGGCGGTGACGGCCTACCGCGCGGCCTGGCGGGCGAAGATGGACGAGGTCAACGCCTGCATCGCCGCCAACGCCGACCAGGAGGAGCTGGTGGACCAGCCGAAGGTCTCCCGCGGCATCGTCCGGGTCTCCGGCCCGTTCACGGTGGAGGCGGTGCAGCCGGCGGAGCTGACGCTGGACGCGCCGACGTACCATGAGGTGGGTTTTGGCGGAGAGCCGGGGGAGATGGAGGGGTTCGACACCCCACCCCAGCCCTCCCCGTCAACGGGGAGGGAGTCCGGAGCGCTGGCGGAGGCGGCGGCGGCGGCAGCGGACGCGGCGCCCCATACGCGTCCCCCCGTTGACGGGGGGACCACAGGGGGGTCGGTCTGGTCCGTCCGTCACGTCGGCCCAGCCTCCCTCGCCTCGTCGCCGGAGAACGTCTCCGCCTTCCTCGACCGCATCGCCCGGCTGCTGCGGCTCAACGGCGTGCGGTTCCTGAACAACACGCACCAGAGCTTCACCCGCCTGGAGCGGATCGACGGCGACCTGCTCCACGCCGAGGGCGCCTGGGAGAGCGAGACCGGCGAGCGTCGCGTGGCGGTGAGCATCGGCCCGGAGTACGGCCCGGTGACGGCGCAGCAGGTGGAGGGCGCGCTGCGCTCCGCCAACCGCGGCGGCTACGACGACCTGGTCTTCGCGGGCTTCACCTTCGACAGCTCGTCCCAGGCCACCATCCAGGAGTACGGGCGCGATGAATCGCGCCCCTACGCCGGCCGGCTGCGCACGCACCTGGCGGTGATCAGCCCCGACACGCAGATGGAAGACCTGCTCAAGGACCGGCCCAACGAGTCGCTCTTCACGGTGTTCGGCGAACCCCGCGCGAGCGTGGAGCGGCTGGCCGACGGGACGTACCGGGTGCGAATGGAGGGCGTGGACATCTACAACCCGGTGACCAACGAGATCGTCTCGACGGGTGCGGACAAGGTGGCGGCGTGGTTCCTGGACACGGACTACGACCAGCGGAGCTTCTGCATCTGCCAGGCGTTCTTCCCTGACCGGGATGCGTGGGACAAGCTGGCGCGGGCGCTGAAGGGGACGGTGGACGAGGAGGCGTTCGCGGCGTTCAGCGGGACAGTGAGCCTGCCGTTCAGTTCGGGCGAGCACCGGCGGGCGGCGGTGAAGGTGATCGACCCGCGGGGGAACGAGGTGCTGAAGCTGCTCGATCTGCGATAGGGTAGAATGGGGGTGGAGAGGCACCATGACGGTCGATGAGGTGAGAACGATTCTCGCCGGGCACAAGGCGGAGCTGGCGGCGATGGGGGTGCTGTCACTGCGGCTGTTCGGCTCGGTGGCACGGGGTGAGGCGGGGCCGGCGAGCGATGTGGACTTTCTGGCCGAGCTGCACGAGGACCTCGACCTTCTGGACGTCGTGGGCGTGAAGCTGTTTCTGGAGGATACTCTGGGCACGAGGGTTGATGTCGTGGAGCCCCAGGCTCTGAAACCGCGGATGCGCGAACGCGTGCTGCTGGAGGCCGTTGATGCCGCGTAGGGACTGGCGCCAACGGGTTCAGGACATCCTTGACTGCATCGCTGCCGTTGAGTCGTACACCGCCGGCATGAGCGCCGAGGCCTTCGAGAACGACCACGCGATCATCGATGCCGTGCTCCACAACGTGACCGTCATTGGCGAAGCCGTCGCGCACATCCCGGAAGAGGTCCGGGCGAGGCACCCGGAGGTCGAGTGGCGCCGCCTGCGTGAGACACGCAACGTGGTGGCTCACGTGTACTTCGCGATCAACATCCCGCGTGTCTGGCGGTATGTGCACCGCGGCCTGCCCTTGGCGAAGTCCCAGTTGCAGAAGTTGCTGGCGGACGAGGGGCAGGCCGATGAGTAGGCGTCCGGAGACTGCCCGGGAAGCGCCGATCCAGGCGGTCGAGTCCCCTATCCTCTGCGGTCCCTACGCCGAGCCGACCGCGCACTGGCTCTACGACCAGACCACCGGCGAAGCCCACCGCGAGGACGGCCGGCGCCCGGCCAGCTACTTCGACCCGCGCTACCGTCAAGCGGACCAGCAGCTCCGCCTGGGCCAATTCGCCGAGGAGACCCGCAACGAGCTGGCGCTGGTCAACCGCCTCCGCCTCGACGTGAAGCGCTGGCGTGAGGGCGGCTACCGCGGCGCCTCGCCCGTCACCAAGGACCTGCTCGCCCACTGGATGCGCGCGGACGCCGAGCGCCGCCTCTTCTACTGCCAGCGCGAAGCGGTCGAGACGGTCATCTTCCTTCTGGAGCTAGTCTTGCCCGGCCGCCGGCCGCAGTTCAACCTGCAGGTGACCGACGCCGACCTGGCCCAGCTTGCCGACGGCGACCTGCTGCGGCTGGGCTGCAAGATGGCCACCGGCGCGGGCAAGACCGTGGTGATGGCGATGCTCATCACCTGGTCGCTGCTCAACCACCTGCGGCTGCCTTCCGACAAGCGCTTCGCCGGCGCGGTGCTGGCCTGCTGCCCGAACCTGACCATCAAGGAGCGGCTGCAGGTGCTCCGCCCGGAGAGTGAGCAGAGCTACTACGACCACTTCCGGCTGATCCCGACCAAGCTCCCGGCGCTGCCGCCCGGCCGGGTGCTGGTCACCAACTGGCACCAGTTCCAGCCGGAGGGCGAGCACGTCGAGGGCGGCGCGAGCTACCGGGTGGTGAACAAGGGCGAGGAGAGCCCCGAGGCGTTCGCGCGGCGGATCCTGGGCAATCTGGCCGACCACGCACCGCTCTTGGTGCTCAACGACGAGGGCCACCACGCCTGGCGGCCGAACCCGGAGCCGGACTTCCTGCCGCCTGTGGACGGATCGACGCCACCGCCGCCGGAAGCGCAGCTCGTGGCCGTCGAGGATGTCGAGAAGGAGGCCGAGGAAGCTACGGTGTGGGTCTCGAGCCTCGACCGCTTCGCCCAGGGCGGCGGCTCTCCGCGACTGCACATGTAGGCCCAGCCCAGCACGAACTCTACTCTAGGACTGGCGGCACGCCCTCGACCGGCAACAGCCCTGGTGTGCCAAGCCCGTATCTTTCGAAAACCGCGTCCCTTAGTGGCCACAGCTCGTTGGCACGGATGTAGCGACCGAGGTTGAGCGGTACGCTGTACACCGACGTGAGACCCACGGTGGTCGTGGGGATTGGGACGACCTTGACCTCGCCCGTCTCTTTCCGAAGAAGCATGCTTGCCATCACGCCCAGTAGGTGCGTGCGGTCACCCATGGCGACTCCCTTGGGTACCGACCAGACGCCTTGCTTCTGCACAAACACAGGGGATCCGGACGAGCCGGGGAAGCAGGCGATGTCTGCCAGGGCCACGGGCTCCCCACCAAAGTCCACGGCTGGGTGACTGGAAGTGTAACCGTGCCGTAGCAGGGGTAGGTTGTGCGTCTGGTCATAGAGGCCGCTCGGATATCCCACCATGAAGACCCGCTCGAGCGCGCTAAGCGCCGTCAGTTCGGCCTCGCTGGCCATGAAGCTCTCCGGGACCGCGCGCCAGTACACGTCTGCGCCGAGAAGTCGGGCAGCCTGCACCGCGGCAAGGAACGGGTATCCGCACAGATCCTGCCCGCTAGGGTGTTCTGTCCAACCCGACACCGGCGGGAGCGTCACGTCGACGGAGTCGTCGAGCGGATGTCTGTCGTCTCCGGTGCCAACGCCCAAATGCAGTCTGGTGCGAACAGAAGTGGCGCCATGCACCACGTGCGTGGAAGTCACAAGCACCGGGACCTGCCTCCGCGCTTCCGCGGTAGACCAGTGGATCATAAAACCTGTGCCGACGCTTGTACGCCCGTCCGGCAGGTCCGCCTCCAGCCTTAGTGTGGCGAACAGCAGATGCGTAGACACCGGTCGGACATCGACCATGTTGCGCTGCCCCATGCGACCGCGGACCTCGGCTGTGCCGACCAACCGGCCGTGACCGAGGCGCTGACGCCGCACGTTCGGATTCTACCCACCACTCCGACCACCGTCAACGGCGGCCGCTCACGCGCTTGCAGCCGCCTCACCCACGCGCCCTCCCACCCAGCTCTAGGTAATGCGCGAGGGGCATAGCAATCGTGCGTGGCCCTGCCCAGCCGGGGTGCATGCATCTGCCCGGGCTGCGGGCTCCCGCCGATTTGACGCCGCCGAAACGGTTGTGCTATACTCCGCGCGTTGCCGGGTGCGCTCGGGGAGAGTGCGGACAAGGACGGATGTCCAAGCAGATCCTGGTGGTCGACGACGAGGTGGCGTTGGCGCGGCTGGTGCAGATCAATCTGCAGCGCGAAGGCCACGAGGCCAGGATCGCCCACGACGGCGCCGAAGCCCTCGACGCGATCGCCGCCGGCAAGCCCGACCTGGTCATCTTGGACGTGGTGATGCCCAAGCTGGACGGGTTCGAGGTGCTGCAACGGCTGAAGGCCGATCCGGAGACCGCCGACATCCCGGTGATCATGCTGACGGGCAGGTCGGACGATGAGTCGATTTTGAAGGGCTGGACCGGAGGGGTCCTCTTCTACATGACGAAGCCCTTCGATCCGCTGGACCTGCTGGCGATGGTGAGCCGGGCGTTCGGGACGGAACGAGAGTAGGGCGCCGGGCGGGAACAACCAGACGGGTGGCTCGGGAGCGAAGTGACCATGGCGAAGCGAATCCTGGCGGTGGATGACGAGAAGCACATCGTGCGCCTGATCCAGGTCAACCTGGAGCGCGCCGGCTATCAGGTGTCGACCGCCAACGACGGCGTCCAGGCGCTTGACCTCGTGGCGCAGGAGCGGCCGGACCTGATCGTGCTCGACTGGATGATGCCGCAGCTCAACGGCATGGAGACCCTCAAGCGGCTCAAGGCCAACCCGGCCACCGCCGACATCCCAGTGATCATGCTGACCGCCAAGTCCCAGGACGCCGACGTCTTTAAGGGCTGGCAATCCGGGGTGGACTGCTACCTCACCAAGCCGTTCAACCCGATGGAGCTGCTCACCTTCGTCAAGCGCATCTTCGAGGACCTCGAGAACCCGCCCGACGACGACGACGACCGCGGTCGCATCGTGATCTGACTCGGCCTGACCCAGCGCCGGTGACGCCGCCCGGCGGGACCTGGCGGGAGCGATGAAGGTCGTCCTCAATCCAGGCCACAGCCCCAGCGAGCCCGGCCTCTCCGGTCCGAACGGGGTCACCGAGCGGGCAGTCGTGGAGGCCGTCGGCCGTTACCTCTCCAACGCGCTTGGCCGGCGGATGATCAACACCGAGATCATGCAGCAGCCGCCCGGCGACGCCGCGGCTGCGCTCGACCTCCTCGCCGCCCGCATCGCCGACGAGCCCTTCGACGTCGACATCCTGATGTCGCTCCATTGTGCGCAGGCGGACGATCCCGCGGCCTACGGGATTCGCTGCCTCCACCTCCCCGGCAGCCAGGAGAGCCGGCTGCTGGCCGAGTGCCTGCTCCGCCACTTCCCCCGCACGCCGTGGTGCGGCGTGGTCGAGGCCGACAATCCACTTCTTCGCGCCGCCCACTGCGCCGCGGTGGTGGTGGAGATGGACCACCTCTCCAATCCCGAGGTCGCCTCGCTGATGACCGTCGAGAGCTGGCAGCGCAAGGTTGCCGAGAACCTGGTCGAGGGCGTGTTCGCCTACATCGGGCCGCAGGACATCCGGATCCTGGTCAACGGCGCCGAGATCTACGCCGACCCGGCTCCGCAGGCGGTGTACAACGATGTGATGGTGCCCATCAAGGTGCTCGGCACCGCCCTCGGCGCGCAGGTGCGCTGGGACCCGCGGCGGCGCGTGGTGAGCATCGACACCCGGCAGGCCGCCAGCGAGGAGATGCCGTGACCCGGATCTACGTGTTCGGCGACCGCAGCCCGCTGATCGATGCCTGCCGGTTCGCGCTGGGCCGGCTCGGCTACGTGGTCTACACCCCGCCCGACGTGCTCGGCTTCCTCGAGGCGGTCTACGCCCAGGCGCCGAACCTCGTGATCATCGACCTCGTCGCCGACGGCATGGGCGGGCTGAAGCTCTGCCGCGAGCTGCGGCGCGATGCCCGTCTCGCGCAGATGCCGATCCTCCTGGTGGCCACGCCGGCGCTCCTGGCGGGGATCACACCCGAGGCCGGGTTCGACGACTTCCTGGTGGAGCCGTTCGGCGCCGAGGAGGTGGAGACGCGGGTCCGGCTGGTCCAGTGGCGGCTCCACGGGGTGGCGGGCGGCGATCTGGTGCAGGTCGGGCCACTGAAGATGGACCTGGCCGGCTACCGCGCCTGGCTCGAAGGCGAGGCGATGGACCTGACGCACCTCGAGTTCGAGCTGCTCAGGTTCCTCGCGACGCACCGCGGGGTGGTCTACACGCGCGAGACGCTGCTCAGCCTGGTGTGGGGCGAAGACTACTACGGCGGCAGCCGCACGGTGGACGTGCATATCCGGCGCCTGCGGGCGAAGCTGGGGAGCCGGCACGAGGACCTGATCCAGACGGTGCGGGGGGTGGGGTACCGGTTCGAGGAGATTGGGTAGGCCGCGTTGCGCGGCCTGCGCCGGGCGGGTTACAATGGCGGTGGAGGGTCACCATGAGCGATCCAGAGAGGGTCCCTCTGCTCACGGCCGAGGAATTCGCGGCGCTGCCCGACAATGGGACGCGGCAGGAGTTGATTGAGGGGAGGGTGGTGGAAATGCCGCCTGCGTTCTTCGGCCACGGATTGGTGTGCAGCCGTATCCACGCGCCAGTGGCGACGTGGGTCGAAGCGCACGGCCTTGGGTACTGTGCCTGCAACGATCCGGGGTTGATCCTGTCGCGCGAACCCGACACCGTGCGCGCCCCGGACATCTCGTACTATGCGGCAGAGCGGTTACCCGAGCCGGGAGCGAAGCACTACTTTGACTTTCCGCCCGATCTGGTGGTCGAGGTAGTTTCCGAAGACGACCGGCAGCGCGATGTGCTGGCAAAGGTGTCACAGTGGCTGGCCGCCGGAGTCAAGGTGGTCGTAGTCGCCTGGCCAAAGATCGAGCGCCTCACCGTCTTCGGGCCGGACGAGGAAACCGCCATTCTCGGCCGCGGCGACACGCTGACCTTCGGGTCCCTGCTGCCCGGTTTCGCGTTGCCGGTGGACCGGATCTTCGGCTGAGCGGTGGGGCGATGCTGGGGAGCCGGTCCATCAAGCGGCTTCGGCGTCCATCACAAAGGCACCCAGGATCGGTCCAGCGCTGCGGAGCACTTCCGGACCAAACGCCTCTACATGGAACAGCAGCGCTGAGCGGCAATCCGCCAGGGTTTCTTCGGCGGTGTCGCCTTCACCCACGACGGCGCCTTCGACGCCCAGGGGATAGGCGACGTAGCCCTCGGGATGCTGCTCGACCACGAACCGAACCCGTGTCACTGGCTGCTCGTCGGCGACTTGCGGCACACACCTGGCACCGTCAGCATACCACACCAGGGCACGCCGCGCCCCTCCGAGTGCTCGCAGGCTGTTCTCGGACGCTCAGCCCTCCGGCTCCGGGTCCTGGCTGGGTTCCCCGTCGGGTACTCGGGGTTCCCGCGATGCCCTTTCAGGACATTCAGCTCCCCGGCTTCGGGCGTTCGAAGATGAAGACTCCCCCCTACAGATCCGTGTTGCCACCACGTGAATCGAGCAGCACGAGTTCCCATCCCTCCGCGCCAAGCTGGTTGAGCTGGTCTTCTTTTGCGGTCAGTGCCCGCCGCTCGACCTCCTCAGGGTCGATGGTGGAGACCTCTTCACCACGCCGGGAAGGCCGAACTGGGCCCCCGCCCGCGTCGACCCGCTTGTGGACGACCTGCACACAGCGCACCACCCGATACTCCCACTTGACCATGCTCGTCCTCCTCTCTCGGCCGTCGGGCCTACGCCCGCGGCCGTCCCGGCGTCAGCCGCCCCTTTGGCCGCCCCGCGAAGGGCTCCCCGCGTTCGGCCCCCAGCCGGTCCAACGACGCGCTCGGGCTCACGCGGCGTAGCGCAGTACCTCTAGGACGGCGGCAGCGTCCACCTGACCCAGCATGTCCTCAACGTGGGCCATTGTGGGATCATCGATCAGGCACTCGCCGCAGCCGCCGCACTCCAGGACGGGCATTGCCTTCACGATCACAATCCGGCATGGCCCCAGCCGGAAAGGCATATCGCCTTCGCCGGGCTCCATGCGACCGCCACATACATGGCATCTCATCCGACTCTCCTCGTGCCGCTGTCCGCCCATTCGCCCGGGTCCGGACGGTAGGCGGTGACCACCCGCACGTTGGCGCCGCGCACATCCGCCGCGAAGAGCACGTGCAGGGGCCCCTCCGCGGTCTCGGTCCTGATCAGGTAGCTCGGCAGGTACTTCTTGTCCTCTGGGTACGACTCCACAACCTCGTAGGTGTCCACCGTGTCGAGGATCTCTGTCCGACTGAGCCGGCGCTTTTGCAGACTCATGTCCACATGATACGTCCAGAGGACCTCGCGGCGCCGAACGCAGTCCCGCACAAAGGCCAGTGGGTCGGTCGGCAACTGTCGTTCGGACGACATCACCCAACTCCCGGAGGCTGTTTCGGGGACTTCCCGCCCGCGCCTTCTGCTGGGCTGACCCGGGGGCGCGACAGGATCCGCCCGCTCACCTCCGACGCCCCTCGATCGTCCGCCCGTCGCCGAGCACCACGCTCGCGCCGCCCGTCCACCCCGCCGGCAACACCACCCGCGCCTTCTCCGGCTCGCCGCCCCGGCAAGTCACCCGCACCCGGTCGTGCGTCGCCGCGATCTCGAACACCGTGCCCCGGTACTGGATCCGGTCCAGCTTCAGCTCCGGCCAGGCGCGCGGCAGCTTCGGGTTGAGCCGGAAGCCGCCCGGCTCGGGCCGGAAGCCGAGAAACCCGTAGAGCATGATCTGCGGCACCAACGCGCTCTCAAAGAACTCGGCATCCATTCCTAGCCCGCCCGGCGGGCCGCCGCCCTGCAGTGTGCCGCGTCCAGGCACCGCGTAGTAGCTTCGATAGCCGCCCGCCGCCCGCACGTCGGCGAACCAGTCCAGCGTCTGCCGCAGCTTCGCCCAGGCGTTGTCCGGCCCCGCGGAGAGCAGCCGCGCCATTTGGTCGTGGAAGGCGAACCCGAGTACCGCGCCGCCGTCCTGCACCTGCCCGCCCCACGGGATGCCCTCCGGGCCGGACCAGACAAAGTCGTACCACTCCACGTTGCGCCGGGTCGTGGCCCGCGGACCGAAGCGCCAGCGGTAGATGTCGGCGCCCGTCGAGGTGTCTCCCGGCACGATCCGCCGGCCGTCGAGCCAGTCGACGATCGCCTTGGCCTGCGGCGGCGTGGCGAAGCCGTAGTAGACCGCCTCGGTGTTGACGAACGTGTAGCCGTAGTCGTGCGCCACGCCGTCGGTGTCGACGCAGGCGACGAAGCGGCCGGTAGCGCGGCTCCAGAAGCGCTGTCCGGAGCGCCGCTTCACGGTGTCGGCCAGCGCGCTGAGCCGGGCGGCCGGGAACGCGGGTGGGGCCAGCTTCCACTCCGGATGGGCGGCGACAGCGGCCTCCAGCGCGGCCATGCGCCGGAGCGCGTCGTAAAGGTAGATGGTGGCCAGGCAGTCGTGGCCGCTGAAGGGCAGCAGGTCCCAGTAGTTCGCACCGATGCCGCGGCCCGGGTGGATGGTCTTGGTGCCGTCGGCGTGGAGGGTCAGGCCGCTTCGCCCGTCGTGACCCACCCAGGGCACGAACACGCCGCCTTCCTGCTCCACCCGGAACTCACGCAGCGCGAACTCGAGCGCGGCGCGCATGCGGGGCAGGTTCTGGCGGAGGAAGCCGAGGTCGCCGGTCCAGGTGAAGTACTCGGTGCAGCCTTGTAGGTAGTTCGGGTTGTTGACCGGGTGACGGGTGTCGGGGGCGGTGATCAGCCCCAGGATCCGCAGCGTGCCGCCGCTCGCGCCGTTGACGGTGAGCCGCAAGCGGGTGAGCCGTGAGCCGGGATCCGGGTGGCGGTAGAGCGGCACATCGGTGAAGGGCCGGCCGGAGTTGTCCGCGGTGAGGGGCAGGTCCACCGACCGCGCAGGGCCGAACTCGGGATGCTCCGGCGTGGTCCACTCCAGTGTGGCGCCGGCGCCCTCTCGGCAGTGGGTCTCCCACTCCAGCCGCACGAAGGGTGCCACGTAGCGGTCGATGTCGAAGCCCGGCGTGGTCAAACTGGCCGCGTCCCCGGTCACCCGCAGGCGGAGACCGACGGTGGGATCGAGCCCCTCCACGGTCAGGCCGTCGAGCGTCCAGCCGTCGAGCGTGCGGACCGGGGCGACGCGGTAGGCGGTGTGCTCGCTGGCGAACTGCCAGACCACGCCGCCGGCCTGTTGCGCGGTGGGGAAGGGCCAGCCCTCGCCGTGGCCGAAGCCGTGGTGCTGGATGGTGCTGACGTAGCCCTCGTGGTCGATGGGCCGCTTGAGCAGCTCCGAGCGCCACTGCGCGCGGAACTCGCTCGCCCCCGGCGCCGGACCGGTGGAGGGCCACAACGACGACATCGTCAGCCAGGGGTCCCACATCGTGGCCTTCGGCCCGCTGCCGGGGTGGTGGAGCCAGAAGAGCTGCCGCAACAGCTCCATGTACCGCGTCTGGCCGGGCACGGTGAAGGTGGGGAAGTCCGGCGGCACGAGCCAGGTGAGGAAGCCGACGTTGCCCCAGGGCGGGCAGCCGACCCGGCCCAGCACCACCGCCGGCCGCCAGGCGGAGTCGTCGAACGCCGGTGCCTGCCAGCCCGGCGCCTCGGCGGGGCTCGTGCGCCACTGCGTGTCGGTGCCGAGCGCCTGGAGCACCTTGCCGCCCTCACCGAGCAGGAGCGCCACGCCCGCCAGCCCGGCGGGGTTCAGCCGCTCGCCGGCATTGACCGCGCGGACGGCGATCACGTTCTGCCCGGCGCGCAGGTTGTCGCGGAAGTCCATCTCATACCAGTCGCCGAAGCTCGGGGCGGTGCCGCAGAAGGTGCCGTTGACGAACACGTCGGCAGAGTTGTCGGCCGAGGCGACGAAGAAGGCGCGCTTCACCCCGGCCGGGTTCGCGACGCGGAAGGTCCGGCGGAAGTGCCTCACGCCGGCCGGCGCGGCTTGGAGCGGGTCGGCCTCCTCGGGCGACCAGATCCAGGTGGTGCGGCGGAAATCGACCTCGGTCACCGGTCGTCCCACGGGCCGGGCGCGGGCGCGGTTGATGCGGACCGCCTGCGTTGCCGGCTCGTCCACCGGCTCGATCCGTACGTTGTCCACGAGCACGGAGATGCCGTCGGCAGGGTCGACCTGAAGCAGCTCGAGCAGGTACTTCCCGTCGCCGGGGATGAACAGCGCTTCGAGCGTTTGGAACGGCTTCTCATGCCGTCCCGGCGCGTCCACCGGCGCGACCTCGAAGGGCCAGACGAGGGGGGTGCCGTTGAGCCTGACTTCGAGCCGCCCGTAGTGTCCGATGACCTGGTCGCTGGCGCGGCCGCTGGCCTGGAGGCGCAGCCTGTAGACCCGGTCCCGCTGAAACGGCCCGACCGGTTGCCGGAGGGTGACGCGGTTCTGCAGGGCGACGACGAACTTGCCGTCGGGCGCGGCGCCGTTGTCGAAGAAGGCGAGGTCGGCGGGGTTCCGGGCTGCTTCGCCGAGGGCTTCCCAGCCGGGGATGGGGGATGGTGTTGCCCTGACTGACGTAGCCGACGCCGATGATGGGGGTGTTGCCGTCCTCGAAGCTGGGGTTGGTGACGAGGCCGGGGGCGGCGAGTACGAGACAGATGGCACCCAGTGACGCAGTGAAGCACATGTTGGTGACGCACCCGGGCCGACGGCACGGCTCTCCGACGGCGGGCATTCCGCCTCGTCCGCGAGCCTTCCTTCCGCCTCGCCGACACCGGGTTCAGTGGGGCTTGAGCTTGTCGGTCTGGCTCTGCAGCCGCGCGAACTCGTTCGAGGACGGCCCCCTGGCCGGTCCGCGGCGGCACTCCGCCGCCCGCGGTGCAACTGCTGCGCCCGCTCAGCCCCCCACATGCGTGATCCGGCTCAGCTCCGTCTGCATGTTCACCAAGCGGTGGTAGACCCCGTCCTCTTTCGCCATCAGCTCGTCGTGCGTGCCCGTCTCCACGACGCGGCCCTTCTCGATCACCATCAGCCGGTTGGCATGGCGCAGCGTGCTCAGCCGGTGGGCGATGGCGAACACCGTCCGGCCGCGCACCAGCCTCTGCAGCGCTTCCTGGATCTGCCGCTCCGTCTCCGTGTCGACCGACGCCGTGGCTTCGTCCAGGATCAGGATCTGCGGGTCGTGCAGGATCGCCCGCGCGATGCTGATGCGCTGCCGCTCGCCGCCGCTCAGGCGCATTCCGCGCTCGCCGACCAGGCTGTCGTAGCCGTCGGCGAAGGCGGTGATGAAGTCGTGCGCGTTGGCCGCCCGGGCGGCGGACAGGATCTCCTCGAAGGTGGCGCCGGGCTGGCCGTAGCCGATGTTCTCCAGGATGGTGCCGTTGAACAGAAAAGGCTCCTGGAGCACCACGCCGATGTGGCGGCGGTAGTCATGGACCGACACATCGCGCAGATCGTGGCCGTCGATCAGGATGCGCCCCTCGTCCACGTCGTAGAAGCGGCAGATCAGGTTGATCAGAGTGGACTTGCCGGCGCCGCTGTGGCCCACCAGGCCGATCATCTCGCCCGGCTCGACGTCGAAGCTCACCTCGTGCAAGACCGGCTCGTGGGGCTCGTAGCCGAAGGTGACGTCGTCGAACACGATGGCCCCGCCGACCTCGGGGAGCGCTAGAGCCGCCTCGGCCTCGGGCACGCTGGGCCGCTCGTCCATTACCTCCCAGACACGCTCAGCGGCGCCGAGAGTCTCGTTGAACCAGTTGAAGAGGTTGCTGATCCAGCCCATGGGACCGTAGAACATGCCCAGGTAGCCGAGGAACTGGAAGATCTCGCCGGGTGACCTCTCGCCACGGATCACCTGGTGGCCGCCGAAGTAATAGACCACCAGCGAGGAGAGCCCGATGCTCCAGAACAGCACCACCCGCACGCCGCCGAGGCTGTCCTGCAGCGTGGCGGTGAGGCGCTCGAAGCTGTGCCACAAGCGGCTGTAGTAGACGCGGATCCTGCTCCAGAAGGCGGTGGCAAGAAACACCACCAGCGGCGCGGGCACGATGGTGAGGACGGCCAGGTGCCAGTTCTCGTAGAACAAGAGGCCGGCGATGAAGGCCAGCTTGATCACGCTGTCGAGCAGGTTCTCGACACCGTCGATCAGGAAGCCCTGCATCTGCCGGGTGTCCTGGGTGATCCGCGAGAGGACGGTGCCCGTGGAGCGGCGGTCGAAGTAGTAGAGCGAGAGCGCCTGCACGTGGGTGAACAGGTCGGTGCGGATGTCGTGGACCACGTTGTAGGCCAGCCAACTCGAGATCCGCCCGCGCCAGGTGGCCAAGGCTGTGCTGACGATCTGGAAGCCGAGCATCAACAGCAGGATCTGGCTTAGCGCGCCGTTTCGCGTCCGGGAGGTGACGAGCCAGTGGATCCAGGCGCCGGCCTCGTGTCCCTGGTGGGTGCCGGGCGAAAACACACGGTCGAAGAGCAATCCGCCGAACTGGGGCTGAAGGAGCTGGAGGGCGCTGGCCAGCATCACGCTGCCGGCGACCATGATGCAGACGAACAGGTGCGGCCGGAGGTACCTGACCAGCCGGGCCAGGGCTATGCCGCGGTCGATGCAGCGGGGACAGATGCTGGAAGCGCGGGAGAGCGGCTGGCGGCACTTGGGGCAGTAGCGGGGTTTCAGCTCGGGCCCGGTGCTGCGGGGCTCCTCGCCCTTCCGCCACGCGTCGAGGTGGGCACGCACCTTGGCGAAACGAGGCGCTTCGGCGACGCTGAAGCGCACGATCTCCTGATCGTCAGCGCCGATCTCGGCGGTCAGCGCCTGGCAGCCCACGAGGTTGTCCACGCGCACCCCGGTGAAGTCGGCCAGATTCAGATCGAGCTCGACGATGGGCTCGCCGCCATTGGGAGACAGCACCATCAGGCGCTGGTGGTCGGCGATCAGCCAGCGCAGGCCCAGCGATCCCTCGGCGGAGATGTCGGCGGACACACTGATGGAGGGCTCGATCCCCGCGGCAGCGACGGCCTGGGCGATGGCGGCCGGGAGGCTCTCGG
>JACPDV010000085.1:0-2125 GCA_016183835.1 Armatimonadota bacterium | reverse complement strand
TGATGATAGCCGTGCAAGGGGTTCTCCCGATCGCGGCGGGACACTGAATGCTACGCGCGTGACAGAGTGCCACAGCCGCAGGCGCTCGTCAATGAGGGTCGAGTCAGCCCAGCTCCAGCCTCATCCGCGGCTCGCGACGGAGGCCGTCGGGGCTCATCCACTCCGACCCCTCGCCCGTGTACTCGAAGCCCTTCCGCCGGTACAGCGCCGCCGCGCGCCGGTTGTCAGGGTGGTGCGTCAGCACGATCTCGCGGTGGCCCATCTCTCGCGCCGCCTCGATCAAGAGGTCCATGAACCGGCCGCCGATCCACGCGCCGTGCAGCCGGTCTGCCAGGCCGATGCCCAACGACGACGGCAGGCCGTCGGGCGACTGCAGCCGCACCAGGAAGAAGTAGCCCACCACCTCCGCGCCCTGCCGCGCCACGTACACCAGCGCCTCGCGGCGGGCGTGGGCCGCCAGGCGATCGCGCAGCGCGGCCAGCGCCTGTTCGTCCGTGTGATAGTGGTGGAGGCAGAGGAAGTAGCTCGACTGGAACGACAGCCGCTCGCGGAAGAGCCGCAGCAGCTCCGTCTCGTCGCCGGCGCGCGCCGGCTCGATCAGCAGCTCGCCGTGCGGCGTCTCCCACGGCTCGCGATGGTCGAAGGGGTCGTGCAAGGCAGTCCTCGCCGACGCGGTGGTTCCGGTCGGCGGGGCCGGCTCCTCCCGCCAATCGGCCGGGCGATGGCGACGCGGCAGCGCGGCCGCAATCGGCCGGGCGGCAAAGCAGGACCTGCCGGGAGAGCGCATAATAGGGCACCGGGCAGGGTCGGGGGTGGGTGCGGGCGGACCCGCGGGCACGGGAGCGAGAGGACCATGAGCGTACAAGGGACGCGGCCGGGCGGGCGGCGGACGGGTAGAGCGGCGGTCGGCGCGGCGGTGGCGTGGCTGCTCGCGTTGTCCGCTCTGCCGGCGGCGGCGAACGTCACGTCCACGTTCGACAGCCCCAGCGGCAAACTCGACATCACTCTGGGCGTGGCAGACAACGTCAACGTCGCACTTGGACCTACCGGCAATGTGCTGGTCAACTTCGCCGACCCCGACACGGGCCCGGTCGCCGCGTCCAATGTGCTGTCCATCAGCGTCACCGGCAACTCGGGCGACGAGGGGATCGATCTGATCGGCGTGGACGCGGTCGGGTTCCCCGCGCTGCCAAGCATTGCCGTCGATGCCGGACCGGGCAACGACCATGTGGAGGGCTCGCTGCTTGCGGACCAGATCGACGGTGGGCCGGGCATCGACCAGATCTTCGGCAACGGCGGGGCGGACCAGATCCTCGGCGGCGACGACGGCGATGACCTTTACGCCGACGCGTTCTCCAACGCCTTTGTGGACGGCGGCGCCGGCGGCGATGTGCTGACGCTGCTGGACAACCGGGGCGGGGCCTCGCGTCAGCCGGCTCCCGGCGACATGACCCTCGAGAGCAACCCCGGCTCGCTGCGAGTCAGCAACACCGCCGCCCGCCAGACGGTGACCGACATCGAGACCCTCTCTCTGCCCACCAACGCCGGCAACAAGCTCGACCTGGTGGGCAATGAGGCCCAGAACGAGTGGACCTACCAGCCGCAGTTGGGCGGCGGCGTGTACATCTACATCCTCGGCGTCGAGGTCCGGAGTGCGCCGTACCAGAGCCACTTCGCCGGGGGCGCCGGGCTTAACCACGTCACCGTGAACGGGTTCGGCACTGGCCCGACGACGTTCACGTTCGCGCTGACGCCCGGTCTCCTCACCGGTGATCCGATCCTCCTGCACTGCTTGACGGCGGGCCCGCCGTCCACCGCCACCGACGTGTCGTTCGAGCCCAGCGTGCCCAACACGAAGGTCCAGGGCACCTTCGCCGGCGACTCACTGGTGGCCGACCTCACGCCCGGCGACGAGACCGTCAGCGTGACCACCCAGCCGGACGGCTCCGGCCAGATCGCGACCGGACCCCTGGTGATCGCGTCGTTCGTCGACCTGGCCGATGTGCTGTTCAAGGGCAACGGCGGCAACGATTCGGGCAGCTTCATCGGCCAGACCGGCGACGACACCTTCACGTTCAGCATGCCGCCCGGGCCGCTGGGCGATCTGATCTCGCTGACCGACGAG
>JACPDV010000511.1:2597-13479 GCA_016183835.1 Armatimonadota bacterium | reverse complement strand
CGAGATCATAGTAACGTTTCAGTTGCTCGCATAAGCACAGAAGGAAACCGCACAACTGAGCGTTTGTAAGCGTGGAAACAAGCGTTGACCTCCCAGCCTTCATGGCTGAGGATCGCTGCTTAGACGAATGATCGTCCGAAGTGATAAAGCGATCCGCGAGAAACGAAGTAAAGTAGAATACTAAAGAGGCCGTTTGCAGCGTGACCGTCGCGGTGGCCGGGCGACTGGAGTAGTTGTCGATCACCGCCAGCACACCGTGGCGCGGGTGGCGGTAGAGGCTGACGTACACCCCCGCCGGCTCGGCTCGCACGTACGCGCCGTTGGACCAGTAGGGCAGCCACTCCGCCTGCTTGCGGCCGAACTCGTCCATCAGGCGCCAGAGGCTCGAGGCCAAGACGAGCTGCTCCTCCTTCATGTACGGCCGGACCGGCACGTCGTGGAGCAGCGTCAGGCCCCACTCCGTGCGGTAGGGATAGGGCAGGATGTAGTCCAGGAACTCCTGGGCGATCCCCCACTGGCGCCCCATGAACTCCGTGCGGAAGTAGTCGAGCGGCATACGGTCGGGCATCTCCCGGCCCAGGGTGGTGGACAACTGCTCGCCGTCCCAGCAGCTCGTGGCGAAGCTCACGCTGGGCATCGCCAGGAAGGCCGAGTTGTGGAGGTTGACCTGCCCGTTCGGGTTGCGCTGCCGGATGGCCACGTAGAGCCGGCGCATCATGTCGCGGGTGGCGAAGAAGGTGGTCCGAGCGTGGGCGTTGCCGTCGCCGGCCACCGGGCCGCAGCCGTGGTACGGGTTGTAACACGGCAGCGGGCAGCCCGTGCCGTCGAGGTAGACGCCGTCGACGCCGTACTCGTCCATGCAGCGCGCCGCACCGGCGACCACGAAGTCGGCCCAGGCGCTCTGGTAGCACACCCGGTAGACCGTCTGCGCCGGCTTGGGCGGGTAGTTGTCCAGGCCGGACTCGTAGGAGAAGGGCCGCGCTTCGTTCCAGTTGGCCGCCTGGTCGATCCACTCGGCGAACTCGGGCGCGGCGTCGGAGACCTGGAAACCGAAGTAGATCAGGACCTGGATCCCGCGCTGGTGGCATTCGTCGACGAAGTGCCGCAGCTTGTCGGGCTCCGTGGGCAGGTTGTGGCAGAGGATGCCGGTCCAATCCATCAGCGAGAGCGTCCGGACGCCGGACGCCGCCAGCCGGTCCAGCTCGGACTTGCCGTCCGGTCCGGGATCGGCCGCGGGGTAGACCGGCGTGAACAGGGTGGAGGAACGGTAGTCCCAGGCGTCCCGGGCCAACGGCTTCACCGGCGTGGCCTGGAAGCCGAAGGTGTAGGCCAGCCTGCCCACCGGCGCCTTGCCGCCGGGCGAGGTGGCCTTGCTGCTCGGGTCCAGCCGCACCGGCCGGCCGATGAGGTGCAGAGCCAGCACCACCTGGTCGCCTTCGCGCCGGATGGTGACCGCCTGCTTGGGGTCCGAGGGCAGCCAGTCCGCGTCGTGTTCGGTGAACCACTGCAGCCCGCGGTCCTCGTCGCCGAGCCAGATGGTGGGGTTGAAGGGAATGGCCACGCCCGCCGCCGGGAGGCTTCCCGGCCGATGGGCCTCCCAGCTCCCGGAGCGGTCGGGGTAGTAGTACCAGTACCTGGCCACTTCGGCCGGCAGCGGCACTTCGCACACCAGCTCGCGCAGCTCCCGCGCGGCCTGCGGCGCGAGGGCCCAGTCGACCCTCAGCATGCCGTCGTACTCGACGGTCGTCCGGCCGCTCAGACGCATCCCGGCGGCCGGCCCGGTGGCCTCCAGCACCACCTGCGCCGGGCTCTGCGCGGTCGGCTTCAAGGCGCCCGCCTGCCATGTCTCCTCGCCCCGGTCTGTCCGCAACCGCAGCCTGACAGGGCCGGCCAACAGCTCGCGCGCGGCGCTCTTGATCGAGGCCGGGAAGGCGTTGCCGCGGAAGGCGTACTCGCGGTTCCAGCACTTGACCGTCCGGCCGGAGCCTGAGCCGGTCGCTACGAGGGCTGTCCAGGGCTGCGGGACCGCGTCGGTGCGGCCCTCCTTGGTGCCCAGCCACCACGGCCGCTCAGCGGACTTGGTCCAGGCGGCGCTGCTGGTCACGTCGCGGACCGGCTTCCCGGCCTCGGTCAGGGTGGCGCGCAGCGTCCAGCTCCCGGCCGGGAGACCTGCCGTGGACAGCTCGGAGCGCCCGCGTCCGACCTCATCCAGGCCGGTCCTGGCCGTCAGCAGCGGCGCCGCGCCGGGCCGCACCAGCTCCACGACCGCCCCCGCGTCGGCGATAGGCTCGCCCAGGTTGCGGAAGCCCAGGTCCACCACCAGCTTGCCCGCGGTGGGCAGCGGGCGGAGCCGGAGCGAGAAGCGGCGGCGCGGCGAGCGCAGCTCCGGGGTGAAGCGCGCCGACCCGGCGCGGTGGAGCGCCGCCACCTGCTCGTCACCCAGCGCCCGGCTGTAGATGCGGATGTCGGCGGCCAGACCGTTGAGGAAGTGGGCCTGGGACCAGGCCCAACTGCCCAGCGCCAGCTTGCTGCGGAAGATCCCGCCGAAGCCGCCCTCGCGCGGCGCGGCGGCGATGCGCGCCCCGTTGAGGTAGAGCCGCCACTCGCCTGCCGCCCGGTCGTACACTCCGGCCAGGTGCGCCCACTCGTCGAGCGCGACCGGCCCGCTGCCGGGCAGGTCCTGCCAGGCCGAGTTGTCGGCCGAACGGGCCTCGAAGTGGGGCACCCCGGCGGCGTCGAGGTAGAGGCTCCAGCCGTAGCGCGTGATCAGGTACTGCTGTACGCGGGCGTTGGTGCGCAGCCAGAGGGCCAGGGTGAGCGGACCCTCGGCCAGGCGCAGGGGCACCGGGTCGCCGCAGTCGACCTCGCTTCCGAGCCCGTCGAAGTCCAGCGCGACCGCCTGCCCCGCGCGCACCCACAGGCCGCCGCGGACCCGGCCCGACTGTCCGCCGACGACATCATGGAGCACGGCTCCCTGACCCTCATCGGCCGGGTACCAGGCCACCAGGCCGTCGCGGTCATCTTGAGCCCACGACCCGCCCGCCAACGCGATGCCCATGACACAGGCTGTCGCCGCACGCCACATCGCCGGCCTCCGGTCGCGCCGCGCTGCCCAGGGCGGCGGGCGCAGATGTGGGACATCATAGCTCAGGCAACCGCGAGGGCGCACGGTCCTTCCGGCCTGGACTCGAGTCATTGCCCGCTGAGGGTGGCGCGACGAAGCGCTGCGGGGGTAGAATGCCGGTGGAGACACGCTATGGCGCAACTGGTGGTCGAAATCCCCGATGGGGTTACCCCCGAAGAAGCGCTCGTCGATTTCGCCGTCTCGCTCTACGCCCGCGACCGGATCACGTACGCCGACGCTCTGCGGATGTGCGGCCTGGGAGTGTGGGACTTTCAGCAGGAGATGGCAAAGCGAGGCGTGGGCTACGGATACGAGTTGGAGGACGTCGAGCGCGACGTTGAGGCCGCTAAGGCGGTCGGGCTGTGGTAATCGTCGCCGGCTTTCGGATCTCTAAGCACGTCTACGAGGACTGCCTTCAGCGCGCTGGCGAGCGGTGACGAGAAGCGTCGCTGACGCCGCCATAGGCACCGCGCGCTGCCACCGGGCGTGTGGCAGGATCGGCGCGCACGCGTCAACCTCACCCCCGAGCCCCGTGCCTCCGCAGCAGCTCGGCCGTCTCCGTGTGTCCCAGCCGCTCGGCCCACGCCAGCGGCCGGGTCCAGTCCGCCGCGCCGCCATTCGGGTCGGCGCCGCGCGCCAGGAGCAGCTCGGCCGCTGCCACCTGGCTGTGCTGCGCGGCCCAGGCCAGCGGCGTAGCGCCGAACTGGTCCTCCACGGCGTTCGGATCGGCGCCGTGGTCGAGGAACACCTGGAGCTGCTCGCAGTCGCCCTTGGTGGCAAGCTCGTGGAGTGCCGTGGCCCCGAGCCAGTTGGTCTGGTTGGGCCGGAGACCCGCCGCGAACAGCTCCTGGGTGGCCGCTGGGTCCTTGCCGCAGATGATCTCGGCGCGCTCCCAGCCGTCCGGCTGATGACGCAGGAACAGGTCCAGCACGTCCCGGTGCCCGCTCGCCGCGGCGTTGGCGAAGTGGCGCACGTCGCGGGCCTTGCGCGGATCGGCCGCCATGCGTGCCTCCAGCTCGGCCGTCCGGCCACGCTCGATCAGGTACCACATCGGCCACCGCGCGCCGCGCTGCAGCATCAGCTCGGTCACCTCTGGGTGCTTCCAGTACTCCGAGAGGAACACCGCGTTGCCCGACGACTCGCCCTCCTGATTCGGGTACGCGCCGGCGTCGAGGAGCAGCTTGACCACCTCCAGGTTGCCCTTGGTGCAGGCGGCGCACAACGAGCCGCCCCACGGGAAGTAGAACGGCTCGACGAAGTTCGGGTCGGCGCCACGGTCGAGCAGCAACTGCACCATCTCGACATCGCCGGTGCCGGCCGCCACGCGGAGGGGGTAGCCGGTGTAGTAGCCGTAGCAGTCGGGCAGGCGCGTGGCCAGGCCCGGATCGGCGTCGAGCAGCACTTCGGCGCGTTCCAGGTCGCCCAGGTGCGCGGCGAGGACCAGGTCGTACTCGGCGCCGCGGGCCAGTAGCCAGCCGACCACCGCCTGCCAGGCCGACAGGGCCCCCTGGCGGTCGCGATACCAAGTGCGGTGGCCGTAGTCGCCGAAGGCCAGGTTCACCGGCCGGGCGCCGTCCGGCCGGCGGGCGTCGATGGGCGCCCCGCGCTCCAGCAAGGCGTCGATGAGGGGCAGGTTGCGCGTCAGCGCCGCCCAGTGCAGGGGCTGGTTGCCGAACGAATCGGCCGCCTGAAGCGGGGCACCGCCGCCGTTGAGGAGCCCGAGGGCCGCCCCTTCGTCGCGCTCTTTGATGGCCTGTGCCAGGCGGTCGCCGATGGGCTGGACGCCGTAGCGCTCGCAGTAGAACCGCTCCAGCCACGCGCACAGCTCCGTGTCGCCGCGGTGGCGGGCAATGGCCCGCAGGTCGCGGATCGGGTCGCCCACGAAGTTCGCCAGCGAGTCGACGCCCTGCTCCAAGAGCCACTGGAGCACCTCGCGGTGGCCCCGCAGGGCGGCGAGATGGTGCGGCTGGCGGTAGCCCTCCTGGCAGACGAGGAGGACAGAATCTTCGGCCGCGAGGGCCTGCACGGCAGGCAAATCGCCCCGCCACGAGGCCTTGAGCATGGCCCAGACCTTGCGGCCCGGGCCGCCGCCCCAGGGCTGATAGTCGTCGGTGTCGAGCCAGTCGGGCTGTCGCATGGCAGGCTCCACCCCCATTGTGATGCCACGCCGCCGGGGCGCGCAGGAGTCTCGTCAGGCGCCCCGAAGCGTGCCCGAGGGAGACGCTCAGGGGTACCCTGATGCAGCTCGACAACCTCCGCCAGCCGTGCAACAACTCCACGCTGATGGGCGTCATGCGCGGCGCAGCCGACTACTTCGGCCTCGACGTGACCACCCCCATGCTGTACGGCCTGTCCGGCCATGCGTTCCTGATCAACATCCACACGGCGCTCTGCCCCAGCGGGCCGTACTGCTGGAACCGCGAACCGTTCTTCCGGCTCCTCCGCAACTTGGGCATCGAGACCACGGAGCTGGGCTTCTTCTGGAAGGAGGGCGGCGCCTGCCCGCGCGCCGAGGTCGAGCAGCGGCTGCGCGAGGCGCTCGACAGCGGCCTGCCCTGCTTCCTGGTGAACATGGAGTACCAGCTCCTCACCGGCTACGACGAGACCGGCTTCCTCACCGCGCAGCCCTGGGCGCCGCACATGGACTTCCCCCCGAAGCATCTCACGTTCGGCACGTGGGAGGAGCTGGGCCAGGAGATCCACATCGACTTCCACATCCTGCGCTCGGTCCCGCCCCTCGACCGGCCCCGGGCGGTGCGCGAGAGCCTCTCCTACGCGCGGGACTTGTGGAGGAACCCGGCGAGCCACACCAGCGAGGACTACGGCGTCGGCCCGTCGGCCTATCGCAACTGGATCCAGGCGGTGCGCGACGGCCACGGCCCGAGCCACGGCAACTGGTGGAACGGCACGGTGTGGGCCGAGTGCCGGCAGAACGCGTCCGCGTACATGGCGGAGCTGGACGGGATCCTGCCGCAGGCCGCGGAGCTGGCGCCGAAGTACGCGCGAGTGGCGGCGCTGCTGGGACAGGCCAGCGACAAGGAGCTCGGTGACGCGGAGAAGATCGAGGCACTGACCGAAGCGGCGGAGCTCGACCATGCCTGTGCCGAACGGCTCTGAGTTGGGTCGTGTTCCGTCGTGCCGAACGTTCCCGGTAGGGGCGACCGGCAGGTCGTCCGTCCGCCATGGCCCGCCGGGATCGCGGGCGACCTGCCGGTCGCCCCTACCAGTCCGGCCAGGGCCGCTCCGCCTGTTGCTGTGCCTATTCCTCGTCGGCCTGCCTGGCGCCGCCGAGCCGCCGTTGTACGTCTACGCCAGCGTGGGCGACAACCAGTGGCTCTGCGACTGGCCGCCCATCGACAGCCCCGCCACCGTCGACGCGCTGTTCGACTGGCTCAGCCGCACCTACCGCGCCAAACGCGTCTACTGGCGCGGCGAGCAGGATTGCATGTGGCTGGAGAGCTACCGTTTCCGGCCCGAGAACCCGCGCTATCACGAGTTCTGCAACGACTGGCTGCGGCACCTCGACGGCGAGGTCGGCACCAACCGCCTGGCCGTCGCGGCGGCGAAGCGGCGCGGGATGGAGATGTGGGCCTGGGACGGCCTCTTCGAGCACGGTGCGCAGGGCGAGGCCGGCGGCTGCGGCAGCCTGCCCTACGGCGCAGAAGACCGGCTCCGCATCGAGCACCCCGAGTGGCGGCCGGTGGATCGCTGGGGGCAGCGGGCCGGCGCCGGGCCCATCGAGCTGTGCTATCCCGAGGCCAGGCGCGCCCTGGTGCAGCGCTACGTGCATCACGTGGTGGACCACGGCTACGACGGGATCTGCTTCTACACCTATGTCGAGAACTTTCGCCAGCGCTACCCGGACGAGTTCGGCTACAACGAGCCCATCGTGGCCGAGTTCAAGCGCCGCCACGGTGTGGACATCCGCAACCAACCCTTCGACCATGCGGCCTGGGCCACGCTGCGCGGTGAGTACGTCACCCAGCTCCTCCGCGAGCTCAGCGCGGAGCTGAAACCGCGCGGCAAGAAGCTGGGCATGTGCCTCCGCGGGGACCAGCCGCACCAGCCGCAACGATGGTCCGCTACCCGGCAGCTCACCCCCGCCGCCGGCTCCATCGACATGGACTGGGAGACCTGGGTCAAGGAGGGCCTGGTGGACCAGCTCATGGTCTACGGCGGCTCCGACGTGAAGTTCATGACCACCGAGCTGCCGGCGGCGTGCCGGCCGCGCGGGGTGGAGATGGCCCTGCTCAGCGGCGCGCCGTTCTCCGCCGAGTGGGAGAGCTGCCGCCAGGCGGGCGTGCGGCTCTGCACCGTGGCGGCGAGGGGCTACGGCATCGACCACCCGAGCACCGGCCCGGTGCGCGTCGAAGACCTCAGCGACCGCGACTGGACCCGCCGCGCCACGGCCCTGGCCTGCGCGGCTGAGGGGACGCTCAAGCTGACGCCCGAGCAGGTGGCCGGCCTGGCGCACGACCCGGCGGTGCTGGTGCGGCGCGAGGTGGTGCGCACTCTGGGCGCGATCAAGGCGGCCGGGCAGGTGGCTGTGCTCGAAGCGGCGCTGAGCGACCCGGAGCTGAGCGTCCGCGCGTCGGCGGCGCAGGCGCTGGCGGCGGTGCACGGCCCGGACAGCGCGGCCTGGCTCCTGGCGGCGGTGCCCACCAGCGGGTTCCAGACCAAGCAGGAGGCGATCGCGGCGCTGGCGGCGATGAAGCAGGCGGCCTGGCCGGCCCTGCGCAGCAGCGTGCACCACCGCTCCTGGCAGGTGCGCGACGTGGCGGTGCAGGCCCTCGGGCCGAGCGGCCTGCCCGAGGCGGAGCCGCTCCTCCGCACGGCGCTCGGCGACCGGGATTGGCGGGTGCGCCACGCCGCGGCGACAGGGTTCGGCCGGTTCCGCTCGCCGGAGACCACCGCGCTGTTGCTGAAGGCACTGGGTGATCGCGAGGCGGCGGTGCAGCTCGCGGCGGCGAAGATCCTCGGCGACGGCGCCACACAGCTCAACGCCGAGGCAAAGGCGCAGGTACTGGCGGCGCTGGAAGCCCTGTTCAACGGGTATGGCGAGGGCAGCCGCCGAACTGACGCGGCGTGGGGCTGGCAGGTGGTGGGCAGCGCCCTGCTGGCTTGCGGCGACGAGGGACGGGCGCGGCTCGAAGCGTTGCGGACGGACAAAGGTGATCGACGGCTGGCGTGGTGGGCGTACGAAGTGCTGTACGTCAAGCAGTCCCCCTACGGTATCACGCCGTGCACGGAGGAGGAGGCCGAGGCCGCGCACGAGCGCTACGCCCCGGAGTTCCCGGGCGTGCGGTGACCGGCCCGCCTACCACCCGGCCAGCGGGTGCTCACGGCGGGCGAGGGGCAGCGATACCGGTCCGCCGGCGCGGTGTGAGGCGTAGACCGCCAGGATCATCTCCAACGCGGCCCGGCCTTCGTTCAGGCTGCCGCGCGGCGGACGGTCCTCCTCGATGGATGCGATCAGGTCCTGCGCGATCCAGACGTTGCCCTGGTGCAGCCCGCCGTCGCTGAGCGGCTCCGGCTGACCGAGGCCGGTGCTGCTGATGGGTATCCACTCCGCCGCGCCGCGCCCCCAGCCCGGATCCGGCAGGAGGCGGCAGAGCGGCAGGCTTCCGGTGGCAATGTCGATCACGCCGCGGCTGCCGTGGATCCGCAGGCCGAACCGGTTACCGCCGGCGCCACGGACCGAGGAGAAGTGCGCTGGGGCTGGCCCGGCGAACCCGTACACCGCCTCGATCCGGTCGCCGGCCAGCCGGCCGATGCCCTCGGCGCCGTCGCGCACGTGCTCGGCGGTGACCGGCCGGCCGCCCTCCATCACCCGCGCGAAGCACCATTGCGCGTCGCCGGCGAGGCAGCGGATCAGGTCCATGACGTGCGTGCCGAGCACCATCAGGTCCTCGCCGCCGCCGCGGGTGTCCTCCTTGCCGCGCCCGCGCAGCTCGAGCACGTCACCCAGCTCGCCGCTCCCGATCAGCTCCTTCACGCGCTGGAGGCGCGGGCTGTAGCGGGTCTGGTGGCAGATCGCCGCCTTGACCCCGGCCCCCTCACAGGCGGCGATCATCTCGTCGGCCTCGGCGAGCGTGCGGCAGAGCGGCTTCTCGAGGAGCACGTGGCAGCCGTGCTCGGCGCAGGCGACGATCATGTCGCGGTGGCAGTCGAGCCAGCGCGGGCCGACGCTGACGATGTCGGGCCGCTCCTGGTCCAGCATCTGCCGGTAGTCGGCGTAGGTGCGGGTGACGCGCAGCCGCTCGGCGCAGGCGGCGCGTCCGGCGGCGGTGTCGTCGGCGACAGCCACCACTTCGGTCTCGGGGATGTCGCGCCAGACGACATCGAGCCCATGCCCGTAGTCGCCTCTGCCGGTGCGGCCGATCACGGCGACGCGGTAGTGCCTGGACACGGCCTTCTCCCAGTGGTGCGGTTCGCGGCGACGGGGTGGCGTCCTGCCCGCGGAGCGTGACAGGAGTCCGTCACGGTGCGTGGAAGCGCGTCGTCCGGTGGGCCGAGCGTTGTGCTCGGAGCGGCACATCCCGGCACCGACCTTGTGCCTGGCGCAGAGACGCCGAGCGGGACGCTGACGGCGTCGGGCACGCCGAGGAGGTGTGCGAGTGCCTGCGGTTCGCGGGTGCATGGTTTCTACCGTGCCCTGATTCTGCAGTTGGTGGGGAGTCGGCGGCAGGATGCGGCGTCACTATCCGTATGGGGTGAGGATGGAGTGGATGGCGACGATCCTATGTGTGGCACAACCGAGGGGCTTCAGGTGTTGGTCCATGCGTGCGGGAAGGTGACCCGGGCAGGAGAAGAGGCGATCGCCCCGAATCTTGAGTTGCGCGACGAGCCACAGGCCGGACGTCCCGTACGCTGGAGCCGAACGTGAGCACGCCATCGCCGGACAGCTTGGCGAGTGTTGGCGACATCGACTCGATGCTGGCGGCCTTCGCAAGGCTAGTTCAAGGCCACACCGCCGCTCGCTTCGCGATCCTGACGCACTCCGAGCCGGGCGTCCGGCTGGCCGCCGGACCGTCGACTCATCGGGCTCGCCACACAGTGAGGTCCAGCCAGCCGTACTTCGCGCAGCTCGTGGCGGCCGAGTCGGCCCTCGGAAGCCTGGGTCGACGGCACATGCCTGACGCTCCGGTCATGCTCTTGGCGGCACTCGACGGAGCACTCGTGGCAGCGTCCCTTGCGCCAAGCCCAGTGTTCGAACGGATGCTGACGCGCTTCGTCAATTCGACCTATCCACACATCAGCCTCCCACTCTGGGACACCCGCTCACTCTTCGCGGTGCTCAAGCACGTCGAGCGGTCACCAGGGTGCTCGGCATTCCGCGTGAAGGGCCTGTGGTCCCGGAACCCCATCGCTTTGGACGATCGGCATTCGCCCCGGGAAACGCGGGGTAACTACACCGACCGACCGCTGGACGACGTAGTCGCCGAGGCCCGTGACTCCCACGCCTGGGCAACGTCCATCAGCTTCACGTACCAATCGGACGGCGACGCAAGCGGGTACGGGGCCACTGGACCCGTCAGCGCCAGCATCCGCCGTGACAGCGTGATCTGTGTCCAGCGAGGCGTCCGCGCAGTGTGGTTCGGGATCGTGGTCCCAGCGGCTGAGCAGGTCGTCCGCCGTGGGCGCGAGATCTTCGCAGATCGCGACCGCGGCCCGGCATTGGATCGCCCGTCGAGGCCGCTGGTCCTGCGGTATGGCAGCAACGTCTTTGAAGACGTGTGCGAGAACGCCCGTCTCGTC
>JACPDV010000511.1:0-2583 GCA_016183835.1 Armatimonadota bacterium | reverse complement strand
CGGCAATCCATACCTCCATGCCTCGATTCTCGACCGGCTCGACGGGTCAAGTCTCGACCTCTGGGTGGTGGATTCGGAAAGCATCATTCTCGTACCGGGGGCGCGGTCCACCGCGGCATCCTTGGCTAGAATCTCGGCACACATCATGAGCGAGTACAGAGAGGGGCAGCTCGATGAGTACAGAGGATAGTGGGCCAAGCCTGGAAGAGCGGACCAATCGGTTACGCAACAAGCTGGACAACTACCTTGGTACAGTCGAGGCGGTCTTCGCGTTTGGTCACGAGAGCTTGTGGAATCCTTCCGCCAAACGGATCGCTGCCGATGGCCTGTTCCAGGTAGGCCCCTGCTTGGCGCCACAGGAGGGCCCCAAGCTGACCCCGGACCGGTTGGTGTCGCGCGCCGGCTACCGCGCGGTCGCGGAGGTCAAGGCGACGTATCCCAGTCGGGAAGAGCAGCTCGACGAGATACGCAAGCAAGTGAAGAAATACGACCAGCCACTCGTCGGGTGGCCAGTCAGCGGGAGCCAACCCGAGAGTCATGATGTGGTCCTACTGACCCACCATTCCCGAAAGGCCCATTTCGCGGACTTCTTCAGTTCGTGGACAGTGGAGAACGGCGCCGAGTTCAACAGCCCATTCTGCGTCGTGGGGTTCGCCCGGGTCGACCAAAGCGGTAAGTTCATCTCGCTTGAACTTCAAAGTGGTCGAATGTCCGACCAGGGATTACGGGACAGGCTGCACCGAGCGGTCTATGTTGCTATGCACCACTTGATTATCAACTACGTCCTGGTATTCTACGATGCCGATCCTCCGCTGCCATACGTCATGGCCTTTCTGTGGATGAAGGTCTTTGCTGACATCCTATCTGTTGAGGACTACATAGCCGGCCGAGAGGGCGCAGAGCCGCCGACGCTAACTGTAAACGTCAGGGATTTGACGGAGCGCGCCAGGGCGATCTGCAGGCCGTCGGCGTCCTGGGCGAGGATGCCCGAACTCCCCCGCACTGAATGGATCCGCGACGCCATGGATGGATTCGTGCAGTTGGGCTATGCCAGGAAGGTCGCCGAGGACGACGCCTATGCGGTGCCCTACAAGTTCATCCGAGACCCGCAGGAGGAGTTCACTCGGAAGGCTGCTGCAGCGGAACAGCGCGCCGAAGGGGCGGCTCGCCGACCGTCTAGGCGCGCGAAGCCGCGACCAGGGCCGGAGCAGCTTTCGCTATTCGAGCTCGACGAATAGCAGCACGGACGCCAACTTAAGACGCCTGCCGAGATCTGTCTCGCAGCGTGCCGAGGCCTCCCGAGCGATGCCCTTCGTGATGATCGCTTTGGTCGGACTGCTCGCCGGATGTGCTTGGTGCGCACCCAACCTCTGCCTCGCCGGCAAGCTCACCGCCTCTTCCGAGATGCCCGGCTACCCCGTCCGCTGGTGCGCCGACGGCCTCCGTTCGCGCGACCGGTCGTACTGGAACGACAACACCCGCGCCGCCTTCCCGGACTGGGTGCAGGTCACCTGGGACCGGCCGCAGACCATCCGCGTGGTCCGCGCCTGCCTGCCCTTCATGCCTTGGCATCCCGAGCCGGTCCGGCGGATCGGCGAGGTCGCCGTGGAGTACCTCGACGGCGACGGCACGTGGCAGCGGATCCGGCCCAGCAACGCCACCCCGAATCCTGCCACCGACTGGCTGGCCCCGCGCGGCAGCGATGACGATCGGCCGCTCGTCTGGCGGTGCGAGCCGATCACCACCACCGCGCTCCGGATCGTCTTCCTGCGGGGCCAGGCCGACGGCTGGTCGCTCCTGGACGAGATCGAGGCCTACGAGATGGACCTTCCCGCCGAGCCGCCCCTGCGCGCCACGCTGCTCACCGCCCGGCCCGAGCCGCCGCCCGGCGCCATCTTCCGGATCGGCCGCTTCGACGGCGCCGGCGGCGGTCTGTGGCAGCCCGAGCGCACGCTCCGCGACGACGGCGAGTACCAAAACGGCGGCTACTGGGCCACGCCGCTCGCCTGGCTGATGACCACCCTCCTGCCCGCCGATCCCGCCCTCGCCGCGCGCACCTTCTGCGACGCCGTGGACGACTTCCGCAGCCACGACGACGTCAACGAATGGGTCAACGAGCAGGCCGCGCGGCCCGTCGGCGTGCGCAACTACAATGCCAGCGCGACCATGCCGCTGGAGGGCGTCCGCCGGCTGCGCGCCTGGCTCGCCGAGCACGGACAGACGCTGCCGGCGGACCTGGCGAAGCGGCTGGACGACGACGAGACCTGGCTGAAGGCGGCGGCGAGGCGCATCGTGCGCGGCAGCTCGCGCGAGGGGAAGGGCGGGGTGAGGATCTTCACGCCGGACGCCACCGGCGGGTACGGCGCCTTCTGGGTGCGCGACTGGAGCTACTCGGTGGAGGGCTGCCCCGAGGCGTTCACCCGCGAGGAGGTGCGCAACGGCTACCTCTTCCTCGCCGCCGCCCAGCGCGCGGACGGCGACATGCCCGACCGCGTGCGGCCCGACGGGGTGGGCGTCTTCTCCCCCGGCGGCGAGCAGAACCCGCTCTCGCAGCACGGCTCGGTGGACCAGTCGCCGTTCATG
>JACPDV010000515.1 GCA_016183835.1 Armatimonadota bacterium | reverse complement strand
ACACAGCCTATTGCCCGCCATCCGGCTCCGCGCCGACCGCCACCGTGGAATGGCGTGCAAGAGCACGCCCTACGGCCGGTGGAGGCACGCCGTAGTAGAACTGCCGGATCACTTCCGCCGGCACGCCCAGCTCGAACGCGGTGCAGGCGACCAGAATCTTGCCCACCAGCCTGACCGCGCCCTGCCGGTGGAACTGCCGCGCGCTGCTGATCACCGGGCCGGAGACCATCGCCAGCTTCCCCACCCGCCGCAGCCGGCGACCCAGGTCCACCTCCTCCATCACCGCCAGTGGCCGGAACCCGCCTACCCGTTCGAACGCCTCGCGCCGCACGAACATCGCCCGGTCGCCGAACAACGTCCGCGTCACCCGACAGTACACGTCGCCGCACCAGGCGATCGCGCGGTAGCCGCGGCGCGCGTCGTCCAGCCGCATCGTAAAGCACCCCGCCACCACCTCCGGCCGGTCCTGTAGACACTGCTCCACGGCGGTCAGTCCGTGCGCCGGCAGACGCGCGTCGGCGTGGAGGAACAGGATCGCCTCGCCCCGGCACTCCGCCACCGCCTGGTTGAGCTGCTCAGCGCGCGGGCCGGGGTCGCATGCCGCCACGCGGGCGCCCAGCTCATGCGCCAGGGCCACGGTGTCGTCGCTGCTGCCGCCGTCGGCGACGACGATCTCGACCCCGGCCGGACGGCCGAGCGCGAGGAGACAGGACGGCAAGAGCTCGGCCTCGTTGAAGGTGGGGATGACCAGACTGAGCATCGGCGACGCAAGCCTCCGCGGGGCGCGCCCGCATGGTAGGGGCGACCGGCAGGTCGCCCGTCTGGTGCCAGCGCCGGGACGGGCGACCTGCCGGTCGCCCCTACCGCAGATCAGGCCACGGCGCGATGAGTCCACCGTTGCGTGCCATGCGGCACTGCCGCTGTTACCATGCGCCGCACCAGCATGACTCCCTGCCGGGCCGCCGAAACCGCGTCCAGAGGCCCGCCATGTCCAGCCTGATCATGCAGTACTTCCTCAACGACCGGCTCGAGCCCGCCGTGCTCCGCCGGCAGATCGCGCAGATGGCCGCCGCCGGGCTGCACGGGGTGTACGCCCACGCCCGCACCGGGCTGCTCACGCCCTACTTCTCCCAAGCCTGGTGGGACGCGCTGGACGTGATCCGCGACGCCTGCCGACAGCACGGCCTCGAGATGTGGATCTGGGACGAGGACTACTGGCCGTCCGGTCTGGCCGCCGGGCGGCTCGTATGGGAAGACCCCGGCCTGGCCGCTCGGCTGCTCGAGTTCGACGTCGTGCGCGTGAGCGGTGGACACCTGGAGGTCGACTTCGCGCCCGGGCTGCTCCTCCGCGCCGTGGCCGTCTCCGCCGGCGGCGAGGTGGTGGACGTCACCGCCCACTGCGGCACGCGCCGGCAGCAGTGGGGGCCACGGCAGATCCTCCACCGCGCCTACTCGCCGCTGATCTCCGACATCGGCCATCCGCACTGGCGCACCTGGATGTCCGACAACCGCTTCGCGCTATCCTGGGACGCGCCGGCCGACGGCGAGTGGCTCGTGGTCGCCACGCGCGTCGTGACCGCGCCGGGCGTCGCCTGCGACTTCCTCCGGCGCGACGCCATGCGGCGCTTCCTCGAGTTCACCCACCAGACCTACCACGACCACTACGGCGCCGACTTCGGCGGGCTGATCCCCGGCGTCTTCACCGACGAGCCGAACCCCGCCGGGCTGTTCCCCTGGACCCGCGACTTCCCGGCCGAGTTCGGCGCCGACCACGGCTACGAGCTGCTCGACCAGCTCCATCATCTCGCTGCCGACATCGACGCACGAACGCCGTCCGTGCGGCATCACTATCGCGAGACCGTGGGCCGGCTGATCCGCACGCACTACGTGCAGCAGATGGCCGACTGGTGCGAAGCGCACAGGATCAAGCTGGCGGGGCACCTGACGCGCACCGAATGGCTCTCGCTCGACGCCGGCTGGTGGCCCAACGAGCTGCGCTGCTATCAGCCGATGCACATTCCGTCGTGCGACCCGCTCGGCGGCAGCGTGGGGATGGCCGACGCGGCGGCCTACCACACCGGCGTGAAGGGGGCCTCGTCCGCCGCGCACCTCTTCGGCCGCGAGCAGGCCGGCGCCGACGTGCTGGCCGTGATCGGCGACGAGTGCGGTCTGCGCGAGCTGAAGTACCTCCTTGACTACCACCTCGTTCTCGGGCTCAACCACTTCACGCTCCACGGCGCCAGTTACAGCTTCACCGGCGCGCGGAAGGACGAGGTGCCGCCGCCGCTGTTCATGCAACACACGCAGTGGCCGTTCATGCGCCGGCTCTGGGCCGAGACGGCGCGGCTGGCCGAGGCGCTCACCGGCGGCGAGCACGTCTGCGAGGTGGCCGTGCTCTACCCCAGCACGTCGCTCGGCTGCGACATCGATGCCGGTTGCGGCGGCTATCCCGACCTGCCCGGCGAGCGGCCCATCCACGAGCTGTCAGAGGCACTCCTGTCGCATCAGATCGACTTTGACTTCATCGACGAGATCACCCTGGCGGAGCAGGTGGACGACGCGGGCGAGCTGCACACGCCGGAGCAGTATCGGGTGATCGTGCTGCCACACCTGCGGTTCGTGGGCCGGCCGGCGGCGGAGGCGCTGACGCGCTTTGCGGCGGCGGGCGGCCGCGTAGTGGCGGTGGGCAGCCTGCCGGCGGCGCTGCCGACCTGCCTGGCGGAGCCAGACACGTCGTGGGCCGGCGGGCTGGAGCTGTGGGCGGAGGCGGACGACGGGCGCCTGGCGGCCCTGCCGCGGCTGGACCTGGAGGGTGACGGCGCCCGCGACGTGTTCGTGCTCCGGCGCCAGCGGGACGGGTGCGAGCGGACGTTCGTCTTCAACCGCGGCGAGGGCGTGTTCAGCGGAACGCTCGACGGCCTTGCCCTCCAGCTACCCGCTCACGGCAGCCGGCTGTTGCCAGATGACGAGCCGGTGGCACTGGGAGGCGCGGCGGTGGCGGAGCTGGCCGGCGGGTGGGAGGTGGCGTTCGAGCCAAACCAGGTGCCGCTGTCGTTTTGGCACGTGGAGAGCCCGCTCGGGTCGGAGCCCGGCTATGGCGGCAAGTTCGCGCTGCCGACGATGGACCTGCTCCGCCGCGAGCCGGACCCGGCGGGCAAGGGCGACGGGCCGGCCCGCTGCTGGCTGCGCTTCATGCTCACCGGCGACGTGCCGGACGCGCGTTTGGTGGCCGAGCCCGAGGGGTTTGGCGGCGAGTGGGAGCTGGCGGTCAACGGGCAACTGGTGACGGGATGGGAGGCGACGGACTGCTTCGGCGATTTCGACCTGGACGCGCCGGTGGGCCACCTGCTCCGTGGCGGATCGACCCCGGCGCTGAACGTGCTCTGCCTGACCGCCTCCGGCCCGGGCCGCGGGGTGCGCGAGATCCCCTACCTGTGTGGCTCGTTCACCGCCGAGTACCGCCACGGCCACCCCTCGTTCCCCTCCCTGCACCAGGCACCAAGCACGAGGCACCTTCCGTCGCTGCTGCCGTGGGACGCGCTCGGCTACCCCACCTTCTCCGGCGCGGCCACCTACGCGCGGACGGTGGACCTGCCGGCGGGTGACTACGTGCTCGACCTCGGCCGGGTCGAGGACGCCTGCGCGGTGCGCTGGGACGGGGTGGAGATCGCGGTGCTCGGCTGGCCGCCGTACGTCTGCCGGCTGGACGGGGTGACGAAGGGCCAGCACCGGCTGGAGATCGAGGTGCGCAACCCGCCGGCGAACCGGGTGCGCATGTCGGGCAAGGTGGCGGGCCTGCTAGGGCCGGTGGTGGTGCGGCAGGGCTGATGGACCAGTCGTCGTCCGGTTCCGGTCCCCTCTCCCGCCGGGAGGGGTTAGGGCGAGGGCCGCCGGGAGCCGCCTGGAGCCGCCCTCACCCCGGCCCTCTCCCGGCGGGAGAGGGGGCCGGAAAGGCGTCGCTCCGCGGTCTAGAACGGCAGCGGGCTGACCTCGCCGCGCGGCTCGATCCGGATGATCTGGCTGCCCACCCAGGTGGTGGTGTACGCCACGCCGTCCACCGTCTCCCGCTCGGCGCGGCAGGGCAGGTCGAACGTCAGCTCCACCGTCTCGCCCGCCGCCAGCCTGCCCAGATCGAGGTATCCGCCGCGGACGGCCACGGGCTTGTCTCCGGCGCGCGCCGTGGCCGGATCGGTGCCCTCCGGGACGCGGACGAGCACGTGCAGCTCCGCTCTCGCCGTCAGGCTCAGCCGGCCCTCGAACGGCAGGCCGCTGCGCACGGTCAGCCGGTCGTCGTCGTGGTCGAAGAGCAGGTTGACACGGCCGTTGTCGCCATCGTGCGTGACGCCGTGCCGCCGGCACTCGGCCAGCGCGTGCACCGCGCCGCTGGTGATGTCGAGCGTGGCCAGCGGCCAGTCGCCGGCGCGCATCCGGTCGTTGGGGAGCTGCATCGAGGAGCCGCCGACAGTTCGCAGCAACACACTCCGCTCGTAGTCGCCGCGCGGCTCGGGCACGTCGTGGAGGAACCGCCGCAGCTCTGCCTCGCGGTGTTGCGTCGGCAGGAGCATGCTGCGCGTGTAGCGCTCGGCCAGGGCGTAGCCGTGCGGGTCGCCGGCGGCCCCGAGGGTCAGTCCGGTGCGGATCACGTCGCCGGTCTGGTTGATTTCGCCCCGTCCCGGCTCGTCGGCGGGATGGTCGGGGAAGACCTCGTCGCCCCAGCCCCACGAGCTGAAGTAGCCCGGCACACCGACCGCCACGATGCGGCGGCAGGCGGCGAGCAAGTCGGCGTCGCCCGTCGCCACGGCGTACTCCGTGATGCCGGCCAGGGACGAGGTGATCGAGTGCACGTGCCCCGACGAGCGCGCCATCGGGGCGAAGCGGCCGTCGGGCTCGAACAGCTCGCGCAGGCCGTCGCGGGCGTAGAGCCCGGCCAGGCGAAGCGCGGTCTGGTCGCCGGTCTCGCGCCACAACGCCAGGAGTGGCTCCACCGCGCGGCAGGCGTTGGCCGAGCTGAAGCCGGAGCACCGCTCCGCCATGCCGAGCGCCTGCGCCCGCTTCACCGACCAGCGGCCCTGCGCGTCGGTCAGCTTGGCGAGCGTGTCCAGCGTCCGCGGCAGCATGTCGCGCGCCCACGGGTCGCCCCGGCGGATCATCGCCCACAGGCCCCACAGCCCTTCGCGCACGTTGTGAAACTCGATCAGCCGCCGCCCGTCCGCCTCGTAGTACGAGTTGAGATGGTCCTCGTTGTCGAACGAGCCGCGCAGGTAGCGCGCCAGCGTGGCCACCGCGTCGGGCGGGAAGTCGACCCCGGCGCATTCCTCGGCCATCTGCCCGCCCAGCAGGCAGCGGCCCACCACGTGCGGGATGCCGATGTTGACCGAGTGGTGGAACTCGCCCGTGCCGTCAGCGCGGTGGTTGGAGTAGAAGAACGGCTCCCCGTCGCGGTCGGCGTCGAACATGCTGCAGAGGCAGTGCACGCCCAGGCGCAGCGCCTCGATCAGGTCGCGGCGGACGGGGAGCGCTTCCAAGTCGCGCCCGCCGGGGAACGCGGCCACGCTCGGCCAGGTCTGCATCGGCTTGGGTCCTTCCATGCGGTGGGCGAGCCAGTCGGCATAGCGCGCGGCGCAGGCCGCCTCGGCGGCCGCTCGGGTCGTTAGGTCCACCGCCAGCTCCGCCTCCACAACGTCGCGCTCGGCAGGGGTGAGCAACCGGTCGTAGAGCAGCACGGCGGCGATCTCGCCGTGGCAGAAGTGCTTCTCGGCGCCGCCGTAGGAGCGGCAGCCGAGGCGCAGCTCGACGATCTGGGTGACCGCCGGCGCCATCGGCCGGGCGCCTTCGTCCTGGCCGTCCACGCGGACGCGGACCCGCTCGGCACCGCGCTCCACGGTGAGCAGGTGCAGCCCGCCGAAGGGGTCCGACCGCGTGCGCAGGTTGAGCTGCCCGGCCAGCCGGCCGGCGCCCTCCACGCTGAGCGAGTCGAACGCCGCGGCGGCGCTGAACAGGTCCAGCGTGAAGCCCGGGTCGTAGTCCTCGCGCCCGCCCGCCGACGTGGCCGAGACCAGCCCGCCGCCCCGCGGCCGGCGGTCCGGCGCGACGAGGACGAACAGCGTCCACACCGCGGCGGTATGGCCGAACTCGAGCGCCCGCAGCCGCGCCGCCTGCCCGTCGAAGGCCAGCGCCGGCGGCCCGGGTCGCTGCTCGGGGCCGACCAGGGCGGGGCCGCGACCGGGCTCGGCGGTCAGTTGCACAGCCACGCCCGGAGCCAGGCTGCGCCAGGCGGTCACCCGGCCGTTGGTCGCCGTCAGGCTGCCGGTATCGCCGGCGTCGAGCCACAGCATCAGCCCGTCGCGCGGCGGATCGAGGGCGGTAGGGAGCACCAGGGCGAGGGCCAGCGGCAGCACCATCGTCACCGCACATCAAACGCAAAGACGTGCGCCGTCTCCGCGCCCCAGGTCGCCCCCACCACCAGCCGCACGGCCACCGCCTCCACGTCGACGTCCACCCGCACCAGCCGCTGGTGGTTCTCCTCCACACCAGCCACCAAACACCAACCACCATCCACCCCCAGCGCCTCGAGGCGGAACGCGCGGGTCATGGTTCGCGGCGCCCCGTCGCACAGCGCCGCCGCGGCAGGGATCGGCGGGCCGGTTCGACCCACGCGCCGGGCGAGCCGTGCCAGCCGTTGTCGACGTCGTCGATGGGCCGGTCGGTGCCATTCCGCAGCGGCTCCGGGTCGCCCTCCGAGGCGGTCAGCTTCGCCGTTCGGCTCAGCTCGGGGATGGCGCGGAGGTGCCACGACAGGTAGCAGTCGTCGTCCATCAACGTCTGTTGCAGTTCCGCCAGGTGGTGCTGGTAGACACCGCGCGGGCCGATGCCCTCGCGCACGGCGATGGCCGCCGCCGTGCCCGCCGCCTGGCCGATCACCGCGCAGGTGGCCATCACGCGCGAGGCGCTCATCGCCGCGTGGGTCGCGCTGATGTTCCGACCGGCGCACAGCAGGTTGCTGACGTTCCGGGAATAGAGGGAACGGTAGGGGAGGCCGAACGGCGATGGCGCGGGGTGGAAGATGGTCGGCTCGCCGGGGTAGCGCATGCCGCCCGGGTGGTGATCGTCCATCGACCAGCCGCCGAAAGCGACCAGGTCGGGGAAGCGGCCCTCGGCGCGCACGTCGTTCTGGGTCAGGATGTGGTCGCCGAGGTAGCGCCGGCTCTCGCGCTTGCCGGGCAGGAACCCGACCCAGTCGAGGACCCAGTTGTCGGCGCCGTGGTCGCCGCGGTTCTTGATATGGTCCCACACGCCATAGGAGACTTTGAGCAGCTCGTCGCGGAGGCGCTCGGTGTCGTGGATGCTGTCGTCTTCGCCGCCCAGCTCGATCCACCAGAAGTTGGTCTTGCGCACCTCGTGCCCACGGTGCGGCAGGTCTGCGTCGGTGGCGTAGACGTGGGCCCACGCAGGCGGGGTGAAGGGCTGCGGCCGGTCGGTCTCGCGGGCCTGGATCAGGCACGACATGCCCATCGTCCTGCGGTCGGCCTGTTCCGGCTCGATGTCTTCGCCGAACTCGTCGCGCGCCTCGCGTCCGATGCGGAAGTCGGCGCCGGTGATGGGCGCGAGGATGCTGTCGCCCGAGCAGTCGGCGAACAGCCTGGCGCGGATGGTGTGCCAGGTCTGCGTGGTGAGCTGCCAGGCGGTGATCTCGGCGAGGTGGTCGCCGTCCGTCCGCCCGTCGTTGACGGAGCAGTTGAGGAACAGCTCGAGCCCCGGCTGGTAGCGCACCAGCTCGTAGAGCACGGCATCCCACACGGCGTAGCTGACGGACTTGTTGCGGTGGATGTTCTCGAGCTCGAGCTCCTCGAGGATGCCGGTCTCGCGGTTGTTCCGGCCGTGGGCGCCACAGATCCACATGCGGACCTCGCTGGAGGCGTTGCCGCCGAGCACGGGGCGCTCATGGACCAGCGCCACGCGAGCGCCATGCCGCGCCGCGGAGACCGCCGCGCACATCCCGGCCAGGCCGCCGCCGACCACGCAGAAATCCACCTCGTGCTCGAGTCGCCGCATCCACGCGCTCCGGATGCCACATGATAGCGTTGACAACCGATTCCGGGGGCCGCAAAGTGGCGATCGTTCAAGGAGCAACCACGGTGGGCAACCTACAGACGGTGCAGAGCATGTACGAGGCCTTCGGCCGGGGCGATGTGCAGCACATCGTCGACCAGTGCGCCGAGGACGTGAAGTGGGAGTACTGGGATGTGCATCCCAGCGCCGCGCAGACAGCCGGCGTGCCCTACCTGGTGTTGCGCCAGGGCAAGGCGGGCGT
>JACPDV010000514.1 GCA_016183835.1 Armatimonadota bacterium | reverse complement strand
CGAGGTTGCTTGGTGCCGGTAACAATGAACTGGTTGATGACCAGAAATTCGTTGTGCTGCGGGTTGGCGAAATCGATCAGGTGCACGAGATCGGTTTTCTTTTCATCCCCTTCCGTGAACTCCACCGCCACGCCGCGGACGGTCTGGTTGGCGTTGACCTGCCGCGTCCGCGCCCGGCCGGAAGGCAGGATCACCCCGCGTGAGCGCAGCCGCCAGTTGAGCAGCGCCCGCGACGGCGGCTCGTCGGCGAGCGTCTCCGTGATGATGTCGAGCGTCACCTGCCCGCGGCTGTTGAGCGCCACGTTGCGGACCGTGGCCGGCGTGGTGGCGTGGTGGCCGTCGTCGGCGACCAGCGCCACCTCGATCACGATCAGGTTCGCCGTGAGGTTCGGCGCGATGTCGAACCCGCCCGTCCAGGTGGTACCGTTCCGCACCAGGTCCACCACCAGCGGGGCCGTGCCGGCCTGGCGGTAGACCAGCGCCTGCACCGTGAGCGGATCGTTCTCGGGATCGGTGACCACCGCGGACAGGTCGACGTGCCCGCCCGGGGGCTCCAGCTCCGCCGGACTGATCGTCACGTTCGTCACGAGCGGCGGCTCGTTGGCGGCCACCGAGCCGGTGTCCACCAGCGCGCGGGCGGCGGCGGCCACCTGGTGTAGTCGGTGCCCGGAGTGAGGGCCAGCGCGTCGTCCAGCGCGCGCCGCGCGGCGGTCTCGTGGGGGTCGATCTGCGCGTCGGTGAAGCTCGTCCCGCCCCGCGCCAGGAGCGCCAGCGTGGCGATGTGGGTGGTCTCGTTAAGCAGCTTCGTGAGGGTGCTGACGCTGGTGTTGACCAGCGCGGAGACAACGCGGCCGTTGCCGGTGGCGCGGATCAACAGCGTCCGCCCGCGCGGGAGGCCGTTGTCGGACGCATGGCTGAAGGAGTACCGGCCGCGGCTGTCGGTGACGGTGGAGGCCAGCGGCGCGGCGCCGGGCGGAAGCGTGTAGGCGCCCACCGTCATCCCGGCCAGGAGTGTCTGCTCCTCGACCGCCTGCCGTGAGGCACCGAAGACGTAGCCGTCCACGCTGGCCTCGGTGGGCGGCGTGCCGCCGCCGTTCCCGCCGCCGTTCCCGCCGCCGTTCCCGCCGCCGCACGCCGCGAGGAGCGCCAGCACCGCCAGGGCGCAGGGCAGCCTCAAGCCGGTCAGTCGTCGCACCATTGCACCTTCCCGTCCAAGCCGCGCACCGCCACCAACTGCCCGCCGCGGCGCCAGACCCGCGTCACTCGCCGGCCGAGCTGCGTCACCACCGCATACTCGCTCTCGCCCGCCAGCCGCGCCAGGTCCACCGCGCTCACGGCTTCCTCGCCGTCGCGGCCGAGCAGCACCACGCTGTCTCCAACGCCCGCGCCGGGCACGCTGTTCAGGTCGAGCTGCACCAGGTCCATGTTCACCCGCCCCAGGTAGGGCACTCTCACGCCCCGCACGAGCGCCACGCCGCAGCCCGACAGGCGCCACGGCCAGCCGTCGCCGTAGCCGATGCCGACCAGGCCGACGCGGGTGGGGCGGGCCAGTCGGCAGCCGTGCGCATAGCCCACCTCGTGCCCCGCGAGCAGCTCGCGCACCTGCACGAGCCGGGCAGTCAGGCGCAGCACGGGCTGCAGCTCGGCCGCGCCGGGCGCGTCGAACGCCGCGATGCCGTAGAGCGAGATCCCCGGCCGGACGGCGTCGAGGTAGGCCGCGGGGAAGCGGAAGAGCGCGGCGCTGTTGGCGGCGTGGACCACGGGGGCGCGCAGCCCCTTGGCGGCCAGCGCGTCGCGCGCGGCGAGGAAGCGCTCAAGCTGCTCGGCGGCGAAGCCGGGATCCACGTCGGACGTGGCGAAGTGGGTGCAGAGCCCCTCGATGCGCAGATGACCGGTCGCCTCGGCGCGGCGCCAGAGCGACGCCACCGTGTCCAGGTCGGCGCCGCGGCGGCCCATTCCGGAGTCGACCTTGAGGTGAACAGGATAGCCAGCCGGTGCGTGTGCGCCACCCGGTAGGGGCGACCGGCAGGTCGCCCACCGTTGGGACGTGGCCGGCGGCGCGGGCGACCTGCCGGTCGCCCCTACAGCGGAATGGCGTGACCATACCGCGCTGGCCGCGGCAAGGGCGTCGACCTGGTCTGGCGCCGTAACCGTCGGCGTCAAGCCCAGTTCGACCGCTGCGGGCGCCTCCTCGGGCAGCAGGACGCCCAAATGCCAGATCGGCTCGGTGATGCCCGCCTCGCGCAGCTCCACCGCCTCCTCGAGCGCGGCCACGGCGAACTCGGTGACGCCGGCCGCGCGGAGCGTGTGGGCGGTCACCACGGCGCCGTGCCCGTAGGCATCGGCCTTGACCACGCCGACCACCCGCGTGGTGCGCGGGAGGCGGCGCCGGAAGAACGCGAGGTTGGCGAGCAAGGCGTCGAGGTCGACCTCGGCCACGGCGCGCGGCGGGAGCGGAGCGAAGCTCAATGCCGCCTCCGCCGGGCTTCCTCCGCTTGGGCCTTGCGGCGGTCTTCGGCGGCCTGCTCGATCAGCGAATCGAGCTCGTCGGGATAGGGGCTCTTGTCCATGGCGTCGAGGCGGTTGCAGACCTCCTCGGCCACGAGGCGGGCGAGGTCCTGATTGAGCGTCTGCATCCCGTGCCGGCTGCCGACGCTGATCAGCGAGGCCACCTGGTGGCTCTTGCCCTCGCGGATCAGGCTGCGCACGGCGTTGGTGCAGACCATCACCTCGTAGGCCGCTACGCGCGACTTCTCGTCGCTGCGCTTGAGGAGGGTCTGCGACACCACCCCCACCAGGTTGGCCGCCAACTGGAGCCGGATCTGCTGCTGCTGGTAGACGGGGAAGACGTCGATGATGCGGTCGACGGTCTGGATGGCGTCGGTGGTGTGGAGGGTGCCGAACACGAGGTGGCCGGTTTCCGCCGAGGTGATGGCCATCTCGATGGTCTCCAGGTCGCGCATCTCGCCGATCAGGATCACGTCGGGATCCTCGCGGAGGGCGGACTTGAGCGAGTTGGCGAAGCTGTGGGTGTCCTCGCCGAGCTCGCGCTGGTTGACCAACGACTCGATGTCCTCGTGGACGAACTCGACCGGGTCCTCGATGGTGATGATGTGCTCGGCGCGGGTGCTGTTGATGTGGTTGACGAGAGCAGCCAGGGTGGTGGACTTGCCGCTGCCGGTGGGGCCGGTGACGAGCACCATCCCGCGCGGCCGGTTGGCCATCTGCACCACCGCCTTGGGCAGGGCGAGCGCCTCGACGGACATGATCTCGAAGGGGATGGCGCGGATGGCCACGCCGGTGTGGCCGCGCTGCTGGAAGAAGTTGACGCGGTAGCGGGAGACGCCGGGCAGCTCGTAGGAGCAGTCGAGCTCCATCTCCTGCTCGAAGCGTTGGATCTGGTCCTCGCGCAGGAGGGTGTAGCCGAGCGGCTTGACGTCGTCGTGCTCGATGGGCGGCACCTTGCGCATCATGATCTGTTCGAGCGGGATCAGGTCGCCGAGGACGCGGAAGAGCGGTGGCCGGCCGGCCTTGAGGATCAGGTCGGAGGCCTTGATCTGGACCATGTACCTGAGCAGGTCGAACATCTTGTACGCGGCGGCCATACTCGGCTCCTCGTGCTAACCCTCGGCGGCATGGAACTCGGCAAGGACGTCGGGCGGCACCAGCCCCTGGCGCTCGGCGCGCTGAGTGAAGTCCTTGGGGTTGGAGCACTTGATGATGGCGTCCTGGAACGTGACGTCGTGGCTGGCGACGAGGTTGAGCAGGGCCTGGTCGAGCGAAATCATGCCCTGGTCGGCGCCGGCCTGGATCACGGTCGGGATCTGGAAGGTCTTGGCCTCGCGGATCAGCGCCCGGACCGCGGGGTGGACCACCAGGATTTCGAAGGCGGGGATGCGGCCGCCCGAGATCCTGGGCAGGAGCGTCTGCGACACCACCGCCTGGAGGACGATGCTGAGCTGCATGCGGATCTGCGGCTGCTGGGCCGGCGGGAAGACGTCGATGATGCGGTCGACGGTCTGGGAGGCGTCGGTGGTGTGCAGGGTGGCGAAGACCAAGTGCCCGGTCTCGGCGACGGTGATGGCCAGGGAGATGGTCTCCAGGTCGCGCATCTCGCCCACCAGCACGATGTCGGGGTTCTGGCGCAGCACGTGGCGCAGCGCGTGGCCGAAGCTGTGGGTGTCCATCCCCAGCTCGCGCTGCTCCAGGGTGCACTTGATGTCGCTGTGCACGAACTCGATGGGGTCCTCGATGGTGACCACGTGGCGCGCGCGATGGTCGTTGACGAACCGGATCATCGAGGCCAGGGTGGTGGACTTGCCGCTGCCGGTCGGACCCGTGACCAGCACCAGACCGCGCGGC
>JACPDV010000084.1 GCA_016183835.1 Armatimonadota bacterium | reverse complement strand
GACCCGTTCACGTCGCTGCCGGATGCCGCCGCCGCGCCTGTCCTCACCAGCACCCCGCCGGGTGTCGGCCAGCTCGGCTCGCTGTTCGACCGCATCATCCCGCGCGGCCCCACGGTGACCTGGCCGGCGGGCGACGTGACCCTCACGCTCGACCTGCGCGAGACGAGGCCCCTGCGCCAGATCGACTTCCAGGTGGGGCAGTTCGGCAGCTACAACACCATCGCGCCGGCCGCCTCGCTGCCGGCACCGCGCGCCGTGGAGGCCGAGCTGAGCAACGACGGGTTCCAGGCCGACCGGCGGACGAGGACGTTGACGTTCAGCGCCGACTGCACCTACGAGAACATCCACAAGGGCACGGTCTGGCCGATCCTGCGCTGGACCTGCGCGGAAGTCGGCGGCGCCGCGCGCTGGGTGCGGCTGACCTTTCGCGCGGCGGCGTGGCCCGGCGCGCTGGCGCTCAACGAGCTGTCCCTGCGGCCGGGCGGCGCGAGCGCGGTGCGGGCGGTGGGCGCGGTGCTCCGCGACGTGGACGGCGACGGCGCGGCGGAGCTGCTGACCTGGTCCGATCAGGCCGAGCTGGCGGCGCTGAAGCTCGATGGCAAGCCGCTCTGGCGGCGCCGGCTGCCCGGCTTCATCACGGCGGCGGAGGCGTATCCGGACCTGGGCGCGGGCCGGCGCGTGCTGGTGACCACCCGCGAGGCGCGGCTGTACTGCCTGGATGCCGCCGGGAACGAGCTGTGGCAGACCGACTTCCTGGAGAGCGCCAAGCAGAACACCGACCTGCCCATCGGCTACTCGATCGGTGTGTTGAAAGCCCCCGACGGCGAGCCGGTGATCGTGGTCGGGAACTACAACCTGGCCTCGTTCGTCAGCGCGACGGGGCAGGTTCTGCGCTACCAGCGGCTGCCCGGGGCGTTCCAGACGATGACCCTGTCGCGCGGGATCGACGCCGACGGCGATGGTGTCGAGGAGCTGGTGTCGAGCGAGGTGTGGGGCTCGTTCAGCGCGCTCGACGGGCGGCTGGCGCTGAAGAAAGGGATCCGCCTGCCGGCGGGCAAGGGCGTGGCGCTGACGTACTGGGGCGAGCCGAAGGCCGGTGCGGCGAAGGTGCTGGTGTGCACCGAGTCCGGGGTCGGGCGGCTGGACCTGGGCACGCTCGCCTACGACTGGCTGCACGGGCTGTCGCCGATCGACGACGTGGCGCTGGGCGACTTCGACGGCGGCGGCGAGCTGCAGGCGGCGGTGGCGAAGCACGACGGCTGGGTGCTGGTCTACGACGGCCGGGGCGAGCTGCGGCGAAAAGTGCTGGTGGGCGAGCCGGTTCGGGCGCTGGCGGCGGTGCCGGGCGCGGGCGGGGCCACGCTGGCGGCGGCGCTGCCGGGGCGACTGGTGCGGCTTCGTGGGGAGGCCGTGGCGACCCTCGCGGCGGGCGAGTATGACCGTCTGCTGGCGGCGGGCCCGGCGGGCGAGGTGCTGGCGCTCGGCCCGGGCGGTGTGGTGCAGAAGCTGGCGATCCCGTGGACGTGAGGGCGGATCACCACCCCACGAACGGGCTTTGGTGTCATACTGTCCGGTCAACCTGTGGAGACGTGAGGATGGCTTCGAACGCGAGCAAGAGTGGAGGCGACTGGGTGGGCTACCGCGAGGAGATCCAGGTCCTGGACTGCACCATCCGCGACGGTGGTCTGATGAACGACCACCGGTTCGAAGATGCGGTGGTGAAGGCGGTCTACGACGCCAACGTGGCCGCCGGCGTGGACTACATGGAGATGGGCTACAAGGCCTCCCAGCGGATCTTCGCGCCCGACAGCGCCGGTGGCTGGAAGTTCTGCCGCGAGGCCGACGTGCGGCGCATCGTGGGCGACAATCCGACCTCGATGAAGCTCTCCGCGATGTGCGATGCCGAGCGCACCGACTACCACGAGGACGTGCTGCCCTGCGAGCAGAGCGTCTTCGACATGGTGCGGGTGGCCACCTACATCCACCAGATCCCCACCGCCATCGACATGATCCAGGACGCTCACCAGAAGGGCTATGCCACCACGGTCAACCTGATGGCGGTGTCCACGGTGCCGGAGTACGAGCTGGACCGCGCGCTCGAGCAGCTCGCGCACACCGACGTGGGGGCCATCTACCTGGTGGACAGTTTCGGCTCGCTCTACAGCGAGCAGGTGCAGTACCTGGTGGGCAAGTACCTCAGCTTCGCCCAGCCGGCGGGCAAGCAGGTGGGTGTGCACTTCCACAACAACCTGCAGCTCGGCTTCGCCAACACCATCGAGGGCATCGTGCGCGGGGCGAACCGCCTGGACGCCACGTTCGCCGGCCTGGGCCGCGGCGCCGGGAACTGCCAGATGGAGCTGCTCCTGGCGTTTCTGCACAACCCGAAGTTCGACCTGCGGCCGGTGCTCCGCTGCGTGCAGGACCACATCGAGCCGCTGCGCAAGACGCTCAAGTGGGGGTTCGGGCTGTCGTACCTGATCACGGGCATGCTCAATCAGCACCCGCGGGCGGCGATCAAGTACGGCGAGGCGGACGAGCCGGGGGACATCGTCGAGTTCTACGAGAGCGTGATCGAGCAGGCGTAGGGGTCAGGAGGCGCGACGGAGGGTGGCCGGCTCTGGGCGGCCCCGCCCGGAGAAGACGCGCTCCCGCTCGGAGTCGTAGTCGAACCCGTTGCTGCTGGCGGTCTTGTACGGATCATCGTGCTCGCCGCACAAGCCCAGACCGATCGCCAGCGAGAACGCAACGCGTAGCGGCGTGTCATGATAGAGGATGTTGAGGCGGTTCCACTGCTTCACATCCCAGCCCTCGTTGACCTCGAGGCGCCAGGCTGCGCACTCCCGCTCCGCTGCGGCCGCATCCGCCCCGAAGCCCTCGACGAGGCACAACTCGACCAATTGCCAGTACCCATCCACGTACTGCTTCAGGCTGTACTTTCGCCTCATGGTGCGCTCCGCAGGACCCGCCATCCATCAACACGGATGAGCTCAACCAAGTGCTGGTCGAGGATCCGCTTGCCGTGTTCAGCGTGCACGCTCACCTGGTCATAGGCGGCATGGACCTCCCGTCCTTCAGACACCGCCACCGGCCCGATGACGACATCATACCATCCCCAGTCACTCGCATCATCAACCGGAGGTATCTGCCCGCCGCCGCTCCGACAATGCTCCACCAATTGCCAGTAGTCGGCGGCGCGGGCGTCACCTCGCACGAACGCCATGAACTTGGCAGTCGCCAGTTCCTGACGCGGCACCACATACTTGACGAGGTAAGGCCAGTGTGGAGTGCGGCGGCACCGCCGCCTCGCCCAGTCCCGGGCCTGCGCGAGGTTGGTCGTGGTGTAGAAGCCGCGGCCGAAGTCCAGGTCCCTTGCCCCATCGGGCCCGAACCTGATTCCCTCTCGGCGGATGGACTCGGCCGCCTCCTGCGTCGTCCCATGGTAGAGTACCAGATCCGGATTGTCCCACATCCGCGTCCCCCTCACCGCGGCAGCCACCAGGCGGCGAAGCTCGCCGGCACCTCCAGCGGCAGCTCCGTCTCGATCCTCAGCGTGAACCTCCGCGCCTTCGCCGCGGGTGGAACGGCCAGCCGCCAGGCCTGCCAGCAGGAGGGGTAGGTCGCCTGCCCGAGCACCGGCTCCCAGGCCGCGGGCCGGCCCTCCAGCAGCCCCTGGTGCTCGAACTCCGAGCCGAGGTTGCCGTACTCGGGCGGGTGCGGACCGCCCGGCAGCCGTGCGGAGACCACCACCATTCCGCCCGCTGCCGAGGCCGGCAGGACGCCGGTCAGCACGAACGGCACGAGCACGTCGCCCGGCGGCGGCGGGAGCGGCGCCGGCGCCGTGGTGACCGCCAAACGAAGGCGGCCGAGGGTGTGCTGCCGGTCGCCCATCTCGAGCGTGACGGTGAGCACGCTGCCGCCCGCCGCGCCGACAGGCGCGGCGAACTCGAAGTGGCCCACCTGCCGCCGGCCCTCGTGCGGGTCGATGGACCAGCCGGTGCGCGGATCGCCGTCCACCGCGGCGGCCACCGGCCAGCCGCCGTAACCCGTCTGCTCGTAGCTCGCCTGCGGATGCACGAGTGCCACCGGCTGCGCCTCGTCCGGCCGCGCTGCCGGCGCGATGGTCACGCTCAGGTGGCGCAGCGCGAAGTTGCCGTTCACCGCCCGGCCCGGCCCGTGGCCCGGCAGGCTGTCGTCAGGCAGCGCCTCCACCCGCAGTCCGGTGAGCCCGGCCAGCGGTGTCCGGAGCGCGATCGTGTAGGTGGCGCTGTCGGGGCTCGCGCCGCGGGCCAGGAGCGAGCCGTCGGGCTGCGGCTCCAAAACCGTGCCGCCGGTGCTGACCGCCCTGTCCGGCGCCAGCAAGTGCCAGGTGTCCTCGGTCACCGGCTCCGGCGGCGCCGGCCGCTCGACGCTCAGCTTCACCGCCGCACTGGGTTCGGGGAACGCGGTCGGGAGCGCGGCGTCGGGCAGAGGGCGGGCCAGGCTCGGCCGCTCACCGCGGGGCACCGCCTCCAACAGCACCACCTCGAACGGCCGCAGCGCCAGGCTCACGCGCTCGCCGAACGGCTCGGCGGGCGGCTCCAGCCTCGCCGGGTCGGGATAGCAGCGGTACAGGTCCCACCGCCGGCCGTCGGGCAGGCCCCATTCGTGGTTCAGCCGCAGCTCCACCCGCGTGTCGTGCCAGGCGCAGTTGTTCAGCGCGAGGAAGGCGCGCTTGCCGTCGGTGCAGGCGTAGCCGTAGGGCGCGTTGCGGAACGGGTCGCCGAGGATGAAGCGCGGGTAGGCGAAACACTGCGGCTGCGCGCGGAGGAGCGCGAGCAGGTCGGCCATCGTGTGCCATTCGGCGTCGCTGAGCTGCTCGCGCCCGGCCCAGGGCTGCGCCAGCAGGCTGCCGCGGCAGATGTCCATCACCATGCCCTCGGGCCAGCGCGCCGGGCCCACCTGGCTGTTCCAGCTCCAGTCCGACAGCCACACGCCGAGCGAGTCCTTGCCCAGCGCCGGCACGTCGCTGGCGTGGCGCTGCGCCTGGTCCAGCTTCTGCGTGATGCTGTCGCGGGCGTGCGGCGCCGGCTGCGAGCTGGGGCTGGCGCCCTCGATGCCCAGCCCGGAGTCGAACAGCGTGTCGCCGTGGAGCAGCCACCAGGGCGAGCGATAGCCCCAGTAGAGCATCAGGAAGATGTCGGGCGACTCCGCGTCGAGCTGGTGCAGGAAGTCGATCACGGAGTCGATGATCGGCTCCGTGGAGTAGATCCCCGGCAGGTGGCCGTGGCGCGGGTTGACGCAGGTGGTGGCGAAGTTGTCGAACTTGAGCAGGCGGACGCGCCGGTCACGGACGTGCTCGCGGAAGGCGTCGGCGTACATCGAGCGGATCGGCTCGCTCGCCCGACAGAACGAGACCCGCCCCCAGCTCACCTGGCTGACGGACTCCGGGTGGTCCGGGTGGTAGTTGAGGCACGCCTGCACGTCCGGGTTGCCGCCGATGGACCAGCCCACCATGGAGCTGTCGATCCACAGCCCGGGCCCCACCCCGGCGCGCTGCATGGCGTCGACGAGGGGCTCCAGCCCGTGCGGGAAGCGGTCGGGGTCGGCGCGCTTCAGGTCGCCCCGGTAGTCCACCCAGAACTCCACCGACATCAGGTCGAAATGGCAGCCGGACAGGCGCTGACCCTCGGCCCCGGCGCGTCCGCGAGCGCACATGCGCCACGAACGCCGCCCGCGCCTCGCCCTTGCCGGCCACGCCGACGACCGCCTCCATGCTCGCGAAGGTCTCACCCGGCGCCAGCTCGTGGCCGGGGTACTGGCGGAGGCTGACGGCGCCGTCGCGCCCGGTCGCCCAGCCCGCCGGGTGCGCCAGCGAGAGGTAGCACTGTCCGTCGAGATAGAGCGGGAAGCCCTGCTCGCGGTCGGCGATGGCGGCGGTGGTGTGGTAGGTGCCGAGCCGCAGGTTGAGCAGCGTCACCGGCTCGGCGGCGGTGTTGGTCAGCTCGACGTAGCGGTGCACCACCGGCTCGCCAGCTCGCCAGCGGAAGGTGATCTGTGCGGCCATCGCCGGCTGCGTGGAGACCAGCCGGAAGACGGCCTCGCCCTCGTCGCCTCCGGCCCTGGAGACCAGCGTGGCCGGCCCCCACTGCGGCGCGGCCAGCGGCCCGCCGGGCCGGCCCAGGTCGGCCTCCAGCTCCGGGCCGTCGAGCGCGAGGCGCATGCGGGTGAGGCGGTTCTCCAGCCCGGTGGTTCGCAGCCCGCGGGCGCCGTCGAGCCGCCAGACCAGGTAGGGCGCATGCAGCTCGATGACGCTGCCATGCTGCTCCACGCGGCACTTCGGTGCGGCCGCGGCCGCGAGCCCGGCCAGGCAGGCGAAGCCGAGGAGAGGCACGTTCATGATCCCTCCCGCCGTCCGGCGCTACCAGGGCGGGAGCGCCATGGTCCCGCCTTCGAGGAAGATCGTCGAGCCGTTGACGTAGCCGGCGTCGTCGGAGAACAGCCAGGCCACCACCTTCGCCACGTCGGCCGGGGTGCCCAGACGGCGGACGGGGATCTTCTGAGCCACCTCGGCGTAGATCTCGGCCGGCGGCTTGTCCCATCCGGCGCAGCTTGCGTCGAGCATCGGCGTCTGGATAGTCCCGGGCGACACCGCCACCGTGCGGATCACTCCGGCGTAGTCGGTGGCCATGCAGCGCACCAGCGCCTCCAGGGCCGCCTTGCTGGCGCAGTAGGCGGCGTGGGCGGGGAAGCCGATGAACGCCGCCACCGAGGTGGTGATGATGATGGTGCCGTGACCCTGCCGCTCCATCACCGGTACGATGTGCTTGAGGGTGAGGAACGTGCCCTTCACGTTCACGCCGAAGACCTTGCTCCAGGTGGCTTCGTCGAAGTCGGTGACCTTGCCCTCGGCCCACACGCCGGCGTTGCAGTGCACGCCGTCGATGCGCCCGTGCCGCCCCAGCGTGGCGTCCACGAGCCTGTACAGGCTGCTGTCCGAGGTGATGTCGGTCGCCACGAAGAGCGCATCGTGCCCCGCGGCGGTCAGCTCCGCGGCGAGCGCGGCGCCCTCCTCGGCCTGTGGCGAGGCCATCACCACCTTCGCCCCGCGCGCCGCCAGCTCGCGGCTGACGCCCTCGCCGATGCCCGACGTGCCGCCGGTGACGATCAGAACCTGACCTGCGATCGACATGATCTCGCCCTTTCGCATCGATGCCGAGGCAACCATCCCGCCACCTTGTAGGGGCGCGATTCATCGGGGCACCGCCTGCCGCACCCCGGAGGGCGCGATGAATCGCGCCCCTACGCAATCTGCGGCCCGGGATGCGTCTCACCCCCAATCCGACCCCTCGTAGTCCTCGAACTCCATGAACTCCTGCACCGCGCCGTCCTTGAAGATGAACGCCACCCGCATCCCCGGCATCGGCGCGAACGGCTCGAGGAGGATCTCCTCGCCGGCGAGGTCCTGATCGAGCTGGTCCGTCCGCCAGGCGATGTGCGGCAGGTTGCGCAGCGGGCCGGTCACCGGGGAGTCCGGCTCGTACCGCAGGTACTCGATCTTGTAGGGGTGCTTCATCGGGTCCGTGACCGAGACCTTGGTCGCCGGCACATAGGTCTCGCCCGCTTGCTTCTCGTCGATCGGGATGCCGACGTGGTGGAAGATCCGCATGTTCATGCCTCCCGGCCAAGGCGCCGGTACTCCACCGCGCGCTCGGCCATCCGTTGGAAGTCGTTGTCCGGCGCGTAGCCCAGCCGGGCCCGCGCCTTGGCGATGTTGATGCTGAACGAATGGTAGCCCGGGCAGG
>JACPDV010000500.1 GCA_016183835.1 Armatimonadota bacterium | reverse complement strand
GCCACCAGCACTCCGGTCTGCATCGGGACCGCACCCTTGGTGTGCACCCGCAGGACCTGCGGCCTGACCAGCTCGGTCGACTCCACGCCGTAGTAGCTGTCCACGCCGCGCTTGCGCGGCAGCCGGGTCGCCGGGTCGAAGTCCATGAAGGCCTCCACCGGCTCGCCGCCCACCACCGCGAACTCGGGGAGCACCTCCACGTCGAACTGCTTCTCCCCCACCCCGACCACCGTGCCCACCGACTGCGCCGGCCGGGCATCGTCCATCACGAAGCCCTGCACCCGGATCCCCGAGCAGGCGCTGAACAGGAACCCGCCCGCGATGCCGTGGAACACCAGCTCCGCACCGGTGCCGTCGATGGTCAGGTCGTGGAAGTCGTGCAACACGAACGCGTAACTGGCATTGGCGGGGTTCTTCCCGGCATGGAAGTGGTATTGCCCCGGCCGGAAGACCAGCCGGTGCGCGCCGGGCGCCCGGCAGGTCTCGAGCACGGCCAGGACAGCGGCGGTGTCATCCTCGCCGCCGCTCGGAGCGACCGTCACGTTCACCGCTGCCTCCTCCGCCGCACCCATCGCCACGACCAGTAGCACCACCCACAGACAGCTCGGCATGTTCCCGTCTCCAGGAGTCAGAACGGCCGGAACACCAGCAGCGGCAACCCGCCCTCCTGCGTGTCGCAGCCCACCACCAGCCGGCCGTCGGGCAAGACCGCCAGGTCCACCGGCCGGTGCACCTGGCCCTCGAGCAGCGCGCCCTCGGCGCCCGGCACCTTCGCCGCCCGGCCGAAGACACGCACGACCCGGCCCTCCGCGTCGAACTGGCTGATGCGCCAGTACTCCTCGCCCTCCTTGCCCGATTCCGCCACGAACACATTCCCGGTCGCATCCACCTCGCACGCCGCTGGCGCGTACAGACGGCCCGGGTGCCAGTCGTCGCCGGTTGCCACCTGCCGGACCGTCTTCCCGTCGGCGCTCACCCTGAACAGACCCTTGCCGCTCACCACCCAAGCGCTGCCGTCCGCGGCGAAGTCCACCGACGCCACCTCGATGTCCTCGTCGCCCAGCTTCTCGAGCGACCAGGCGATCTTGCCATCCACGAGCCGAACCAGCCGCCCCGACGCACCGAACCAGAGCGCGCCGGCCGCGTCCGCCCGCAGGTGGTGCACCCAGCCCTTCACGCCCGCCGCCTCGAAGGTCAGGTTCCCCAGGTCCTTTCCGTCAGCGTCGAACCGCTGGAACAGCCTGTTGCTCGTCACCGTGGCGTACCCCATGCCGCTCTTGCGGTCCACCGCCATCCCCACACACTGGTCCAGCAGCCCGGCGAGCTTGGTGAACGGGCCTTCCGGCGGCCCGCGCCAGAGGCAGTTGCCCACGGTGTCACCGACGTAGAGCCGTCCGGTGGAGTCCACGTCGAGCTGCTGCACCGCCGCGCCCGGCACGTCCACGCCGCGCTCATAAGCCAGCCCGCTAAGCCGGAACGTGACGGCCACCTTCGCGGTGGCGGCGACGAAGCCCAGGCCGCCCACGTCGAACACCAAGGTATCGGCCGGGGCGCCGCGCGGCAGGTCGCCGAAGAGGTGAGGCGAGTCCCAGCGCGCCGGCTGCAAACGGGTCCGCAGCACCTCCTGGCCCTTGTCGTCCTTGTCGCGGTACTCCTCCTGCGCGCTGTCCAGGTCCAGCCGGAGCCCCTCCAGGATCGCGCCGCTGTCGTTGCTGAAGCGGGCCCGGCCGGTGAGATGCCCCGCCCCGTAGGCGAGGCTGTCCAGTCGCACGTGCAGGGGCTGCGGGAAGGCCGGGCTCGCCAGCGCCGCGGCGTCGTCGGACACGGCGCTGCCGCCGTCGGTGAGGGTGACGGCGAAGGCTACGCCCCCGGTGGCCTCGCCCGCCGAGGCGCCGGGGGCGAGGAGCGTCCGCAGCGAGCCCGCGAGGTGGTAGTGCCCGGGCGGAGACTGCCCGCGGGCGACGACGACAACCAACAGGAGCGGCGCGAGGACATGGGAACGGCGCATGGCACGGCTCCCCTCGGCCCCAGTATGCCCGGCGGAGCCGACCCGCCGCAACTACCACGCCATGCGCATCTTCACGCCCGCCGCCGCCACCGCCTGCTTGATCCCCTCGCAGGTGTAGCCCATGAAGTGCACCATGCTGGCCACCAGCGCCGCGTCGGCGCAGCCCGCGGTCAGCACGTCCACCAGATGCTCGGGCTTCCCCGCGCCGCCGGAGGCGATCACCGGGATCCCCACGCTGGTGGAGATCAGGCGGGTGAGGGCCAGCTCGTAGCCCTCCTGCGTGCCATCGGCGTCGATACTGTTCAGGCAGATCTCGCCCGCGCCCAGCTCCTCGGCCTGCTTCGCCCAAGCCAGTGCGTCGCGCCCCGTGCGCGTCCGCCCGCCGCGGACCACGACCTCATAGCCGGACGGGATCTGGTCGCTGCGTTCCACCTTCAGCACATCCATGCCAAGCACGATGCACTGGCTGCCGAAGGCCTTGGCGCCGTCGGCGATGATCCCCGGCTCCTGCACCGCCAGCGAGTTGACCGAGACCTTGTCCGCCCCGGCCAGCAGCGCGCGGCGCATGTCGCTCAGGTCGCGGATCCCGCCGCCTACGCTGAACGGGATGAACACCTGCCGCGCCACCTCGGCGACCATGTCGAGGTCGGTGGGCCGGCCCTCGGCGGAGGCGGTGATGTCGTAGAACACCAGCTCGT
>JACPDV010000510.1:5939-6518 GCA_016183835.1 Armatimonadota bacterium | reverse complement strand
GCTGACCCGCGTCACCGCCGGCAGCTCGCCCTCCGCCGCCTGCTCCGCCGCGCCGTGCCACAGCGAGGCCAGCACATCGGCCACCTTGCCCGCCGCCACCGGCAGGGCGCCGCCGCCGAAGAACGCCTTCGCCCCCACGACCTCAGCGGCCATCGGACCCTCCTACAGCCGCCGCCACGCCAGCCCATCGGGCAGCAGTCCGTCCGCCGCCGCGGGGCCCCACGTGCCCGCCGGGTACTCGCACACCGTCTCCGGCGGCTGCGCCGCCCAGCCGTCCAGGATCGCCGAGACGAACCGCCACGAGTACTCGACCTCCTCGCTGCGCGTGAACAGCGTGCCGTCGCCGGTCATCGCGTCCAGCAGAAGCCGCTCGTAAGCCTCCGGCGAGCTGCGGCCGAACGAGGCGCCGTAGTTGAAGTCCATCTTCACCTGCTGCCGCCGCAGGCGCATCCCCGGCACCTTCGAGAGGAACGACAGCGACATCCCATCGTCCGGCTGGATGCGCAGGACCAGCGTGTTGCCCACCGCGTCCTCGCCGCCCTGGAAGAGCAGGAGCGGCGGCTGGCGGAACCCGATGGC
>JACPDV010000510.1:0-5932 GCA_016183835.1 Armatimonadota bacterium | reverse complement strand
CGATGGCGATCTCCGTGGCCCGCTTCGGCAGCCGCTTGCCGTGGCGCAGCAGGAACGGCACGCCCGACCAGCGCCACGTCTCGAGCCGCAGCCGGAGCGCGACGTAGGTCTCGGTGACGGAGTCGGGCGCCACGCCCTGCTCCTCCAGGTAGCCGGGCACCGGCTCGCCGCCCAGCGACCCGGCGGCGTAGCGCGCGCGCACCGCCCGGCGCGCCACCTCCTCGGCCGTCCACGGCGCCAGCGAGCGGAGCACCTTGGCCTTTTCGTCGCGCACCGCGTCGGCGTCCCAGGCCACCGGCGGCTCCATCGCCACCAGCGCGAGGAGCTGCATCATGTGGTTCTGCACCATGTCGCGCAGCGCCCCGGCCTGGTCGTAGTAGGCCCCGCGCCGGCCCTCCATGCCCACCGTCTCGGCCACGGTGAGCTGCACCTGGGCCACGTAGCGCCGGTTCCACAGCGGCTCGAAGATGCCGTTGCCGAAGCGCAGGGTGAGGATGTTCTGCACCGTCTCCTTGCCCAGGTAATGGTCGATCCGGTAGATCTGCTCCTCTTTGAGGAGCCCGGCGAGGTGCTCGCTGAGGGCCCGGGCGCTGGCCAGATCGGTGCCGAAGGGCTTTTCCACCACCACCCGGGTCCAGCCGCGGCCGGGCGCGGGCGGCGGGAGCAGCCCGGCGGCTGCAAGCTGGTTGGGGATCACCGTGAAGAACTCGGGCGCCACGGCCAGGTAGAAGAGGCGGTTGCCGTGGAGCCCGTGCGAACGGTCGAGCTCGTCGAGGCGCTCGCGGAGGGCGCGGTAGGCCGCCTCGCCGGTGAACTCGCAAGCCTGGTAGCCCAGCCGCCCGGCGAACTGCTCCCAGACCGCCTCGTCCAGCGGCTGGGTGCGGGAGAAGCGGCTCACGGCGTCGCGCATCTCGGCCCGAAACTCGTCGTCGGTCTTCGGCCGCCGGGCGACGCCGAGGACGTAGAACTCGGCCGGGGTGAGCCCTTCGCGGGCCAGGTTGTAGAGCGCGGGGACGAGCTTCCGGGCGGTCAGATCGCCGGTGGCGCCGAGGAGCACGAAGGCGCACGGCGGCGGTGCGGCCTCGCGCGCCAGGCCCTCGCGGAAGGGGTTGCTCGCTTCGTCCATCCGGCTCCGTCCTCTGCCTGGTCGGGCGCCACCCCATCACGACCGTGTGGCACGACCTCCGTGGCTGACGGACACGGACAGCGGACTGCCCGTGCCACACGGCGCATCGCCCCGCCCTCGGTCGCTGCCCGACACGGGCAGCGGACTGCCCGTGCCACACGGCGCGTCGGGAGCGGCCCCCGGGTTGTTGCCTCTCAGCGGCTCGCCACGATCAGCGGCGACGGGCCAGGGTTCTCGAGCGTGGTGATCTCCCCGAACCCGGCCTCCTTCAGCCAGGCGGTGTATTCGCCGAAGGTGAAGGTGTCGCCCTCCTCGGTGTGGACCAGCATGTTGATCGCGAAGATCAACGGGAACATGGGCCCGCTGCGGTCATCGTCGGGCACCATGTCGGCGATCACCAGCCGCCCGCCCGGCCGCAGCGCGCGGTGGAGCCGGCCGAAGAGCGCCTTCGACTGCGCCTCGCCCTCGGAATGACAGATGTGGCCGAGCACCGCGATGTCGCAGGTCCCCTCGCCATAGTCCACCTCGCGCAGGTTGCCCGCGACGTACTCGTAACGGTCCGCCACGCCGAAGCGCTGCGTGAACTGCCGGGTCACCTCGAGCACCGGCGGCCAGTCCACGGCGATGGCTCGCGCCGTGGGATCGCGCTGCAGCATGGCGATGCTCCATGCCCCGGTGCCCGCGCCCACGTCGAGCACGGTCACGCCCCGGGTGCCGTTGCCCAGCCCCAGCCCCTCCGCCGCGGCGCAGGCCTGTGGGTAGGTCATGGGGAAGATCATCGGCACCAGCTTGACGAAGAACTCCTCGCCCACCTCTTCCTCGTTGAGCACGCGCGGGGGCCGGCCGTGCTGCACCGCCTCGGTGAGCTGGCCGTAGGCGGGCCAGGTGAGCTCGAGGTGCTGCACGAAGGGACCCATGTAGCGCTCCGAGTCGCTGACCAGGTAGGCCTCGGACTCGGGGGTCAAGGCGTAGCGGTCGCCACTCTTGATGAGCAGCCCCAGCGCGGCGATCAGGTCCAGGATCATGCGCACGGCGCGCGGATCGGCGTCGCAGGCGGCGGCCACGGCGGCGGCGGTGTCGCGACCGTGGGCGATGTGGGTGAACATGCCCAGGTCCAGGGCGGTGGCCAAGGCCCGCGGGGGCACATAGGCCCACATGAGCTGCATGATCCGTTCGGGACTGACGGACTCCATCGGTGATTCCCTCCTCGGGACGCCGGGTGGTTCACGGCGCGCGTGTCATTATGCAGCGGAGGGGCCAGCCCGCAATGGGGTCGAGGGAGCCTACTTCCCGCTCTTCGCCAGCCGCTCGGCCCAGGCCAGCGCCGCCTGCCGCGACGCCAGCAGGGCCGCCGGCTCGCGCTCCCACTCGCGCCAGCTCCGACTTACCTCGGGCGGCACCGCCAGGAGCCGCTCGATCGCCAGCCGGTCGGCGGGCGGGAGCTCGTCGTGCTGCTGCCGATAGAGCGCCCGCAGGACCGTCAGCAGCTCGTAGTCCTCGAGGCTGTCCGCGATCACCTCCAGCCGCACGCTCCCCACCGGCTCGTCGCCCCGGCCGGGGTAGAGCAGCCAGCCGTCGCCGTTGACCTTGAACTCCCGGTACGTCGCCATCTTCTCCTGGTCCCACGGCACGTCGGGATAGCGCGGCTTGTCCGGCGCGCCGGGGAACGCCCCGTGCCAGTAGTCCGTCTCCCAGTAGAGCAGTCCCGTGGCGCCCGCGCCGAAGACCTGCCAGCCCAGCACGCGTTGCGCCGCGGCCGGGAGATCGATGAAGTAGTTGGCATACGGCTGACCCGGCCCGCAGCAGACGTACGTCCAGAAGTCCTCCCCCGCCGCCTGCCGTCCGGCAATGAACGCGGCGTCCACGTTGCTGGTGATGGGGCACCACACCCCCACCGCCGGATCGAGCAGGTTCGGCAGGAAGTTGTAGTAGGTCTGCATGATCGGCACGTCGGGCACCAGCGCGTGCACCGCCTGGTAGCCTGCCAGGCAGAGCTCGTAGTCGGCCGGCTGCACCTCGTCCCAGCCGTAGAGGACGCCCTTCTTCAGCCAGCCTTTCGCCCGCCAGTGCGCCACCCTGGCCTTCACATCGGCGAGCATCGGCGCGATCACCTTGGCCAGGTCGCCATCGTCGATCACCACGTCGCCCTGCGGCCCCACGGCCCGGATCTCGTCCACCTCGAAAGCCAGCGGCGTCTTGCGGTTGGCCACCACGAACTGGAAGTTGGCCACCTGCGGCAGCTCCGCGGGCGTCAATGACCCGCCGCGCGTGTTGTGCTGGAACTGCGCGATGGGGATCACCACCTCGCGCCACTCGGCCGCCGGGAGCTTGAAGGTGGTTACCCAGCGGTCGGGATAGTGGTTGAAGAACACCGTCACCGTCTCGCCCGCCTGCGCGGGATCCACCGGCCTGACCCACAGCGAGACCCGGTCGCAACCGTGGGCCGCCGGCCGAGCGCCGTCGCACGGCACCACCGCCGACGACCAGTCGTCCACCGCCGGGAACTCGAGCCGCCAGCCGGCGCCCCGATAGCTCTCCTCCACCCGCCGCATCGCCGCGCGGATGGTGCTCCACCCGAAGCTCCCCGTGCCCGCCATCACCACCCCGCGCTCGGGCACGTGGCGGATGAAGCGGCTCACCAACTTGTCGCTGTCGCCGAAGTCGTAGGCGAAGCCGCCGTCCGGCTTGCGCACGCGCCGGACGTAGGCAGTGCCGAGCCCCGTGGGCACGATCCGGCGCTGCATCAGGAAGTCGACCCAGCGGGCGTAGACTTCCACCGGCAGCGCCTTCTCCGCGTCGCTGTCGCCGCGCAACATGGCCGCCAGGCTGCCCGGATCGAGCCCGAACGCGGTGCGCAGGGCGCCCGGCCGCGGCAGCCGCACCGCGCGGACGCGGATCCGCAGCGGCACGCGCACCGTCTGCCCGGCGCAGCTCACCGCCACGGCGGCACGCACCTCGCCGGGCGCGGCGTCGGGCGCGGCGGTGATTCTGACCCAGATCGCCCGGCGCTGCCCCTCGGGCACGTCGAGCTGCGTCAGCAGCGGGAGCGGATCCGGCCAGTCGCCCGCGCGGAGCCGTGGGTACCCCGGCTGCCCGGTCGGCACGTAGGCCACCTCGTACAGCTCCACCCGCACCTTCGCCCCGGCGGGCAGGCCGTCCACCTTGGCCGTCACCCCGTGCAGCGCGCCGGCCAGCGGAGTGACCACGAGCTGCACCGCCTCGCTCTCGTCGCGAGCCAGATCGAGCACCGCCTCGGGCTGCACGCCGGCGCCGGTCTCGCCATCCTTGAACACCTTGGTGACCGAGTTCTCGAGCGCCACGCCGAACTGCGGCTCGTTCACGCCCTGCGCCAGCGCCTGGCTGTGGAGGGCGAGGAGGAGCGTGGCGCGGCGATACTCCGCCAGCTTGCCGTCGAGCAGCGGGAGCGCGTCGCGCAGGGCGGTCCAGTCGGCGGCGGTAAGCTTCGCCGGATCGGCCAGCCGGAGGCGCAGCTTGCCCAGCTCCCCCGCCAGCTCGGCATCGGCCTGCTGGGCCGCGCCTTGCAGGTTCAGCCCTTTGCGCATCAAGGCGACGGCGGCCTCGATCCGCGCGATCTCCCCGCCGGCCAGCGCGGCGTAGCGCCGGGAGAAGTCGCCCGGCACGGCCGACAGCGTGGCGAACCGGCCGGGGCTGTGGAACCCGCCCCAGGTGGCCGACCAGCTCGCCGACAGGCCGTTCCCCGGCTCATTGCGGCCCACATTGAAGGACCACTCCCGGCCCACGCGGAGGTCGATGGGGAGCGTGTCGAACGGCACCCGCAGCTCGAGGGTCCAGGCCCCCGGTTCGCGGCCGGCCGCCGCCTCCCACTTGCCGTTCCAGTCGCGCGCGGTGCCGACGGAGTCGTACTGCACGCCGGCGGCGTTGGCGATGAGCTGGTAGTACTCGCCGCGGTCGCCGCGCGGGTTGAGGAACAGCTCGACGGAGTCGTCGCTCCACACGGTGTCGTCGCGCTGCCGGGCGGCCAGCTTGAGGTGCGCCGGGTCGGCGGCCGGGCAGCGGACGGCGAAATAGAGCGCGTCCCGGTCGCCGGCGACCCAGCCCAGCGTGCCGCCGGGATCGGGTCGCCCGGTCGTGGTGACGAACTCGGTCAGGTTGGGCGCGGCCTGCCAGACCGGGTCGTCCAGCCGGCCGTCGAGCTTCGGCGGCTGCGCGGCGGGCAGCACCTCGACCTGCGGCGGGACGTCGCAGGACAAGTCGTCGAGCCACACGGTGCCCTGCCCCTTGACGAACCAGACGGGCATCACCGCCACCACGCCTTCGGGCACGACGAACCGCTTCTCCACCAGCGCCCAGTCGCTGTCGCCGGCCGGGCCGGTAGCGCCGGCGCCGCCGACGATCACGTCCTTGGCGTCGCGGTACTGCACGTCCACGCCGCACGACCCCTGCACACCGGCGGTGCGGAGCCAGCCGCGGACGAGCAGCTCCATGCCCGGGCTGACGCGGATGTGCGGGTGGTGGAAGGTGCAGATGCCGTCGTAGTCCGCGGGCTCCACGCGCAGCCGGCCGGACCAGGCGCCGCTGCGGTGCACGGCGGGGTCGCGGAGGTGGGTCACGCCGGCGTCACGCCCGGTAGGCGGCCACAGCCCCCAGTCGGCGGGCGCGTCGCCGGTGCCCTCCTCGAACCCGCCGTTGCGCATCGCGTCGTCGAGGCGGGCGTGGCAGGCGGAAGCGGCAAGGAGCAGCAGCAGGAGCCGGCGCATGGGCGTCTCCCGAGGCGCGACGCCGGCGGGATTGGCCGGCGGGCGGCCGAGCCCTGCCACCCCTTGT
>JACPDV010000509.1:11833-17421 GCA_016183835.1 Armatimonadota bacterium | reverse complement strand
GGGGGCCGTTCTGGAACATACGCCTGGCCGAAGCGATCGGTGATATACCGCCGGGCCTCCTCCACCGCCTCGGCGGAGACCCGGGGGGAGTCGGTCCGCATATACGTGATGAGACCGACGGCCCCTTCCTCACCCCCGAGCGAGCGCAGACGGCCGCGCGAGCGGCCAAGGTGAACGGACCCGTGCGGGTCTTCCTCCGCGCGGGTACCTGGTACCTGGCCCAGCCCCTCATCTGCACCGCCGACGATGCGGGCACCCAGGAAGCGCCCGTTGTCTGGCGCTCGTTCCCCGGTGAGCAGGTGACCCTCTGCGGCGGCCTGCCGGTGACCGGCTGGAAGCAGGGCGAGGGCGGCCTGTGGACCGCCTTCGTCCGCGACGCGGAGCACCTCGGCGGCAAGGAGCTGATCGTCGCCGGCCGCCGGCAGATCCGAGCCCGCCACCCGAACTTCGACCCGCAGCATCCCACCACCGGCGGCTACCTCTTCGCCCGCGCGCCGAAGGGCTGGACGGGCGGCTTCGGGGCGCGGGTCGGCTCCATCCACAACCCGGGCGACTGGCTCGAGTACCAGCTCGACCTCACGGCCGCCGGCGAGTACACGCTGTGGCTCTACTACGGCGCCGCCAACAAGCCCTTCGGCAACGAGCGCATGGACGGGCGGACGCAGGTCCAGCTCGACGGCGGTGCGCCGATCCCGCTCATCAACCTGCCGGACACCGGAGACTGGGGCACCTTCGCCTGGTCCGACTGCGCCAAGCTCACGCTCCCGGCCGGCCGGCACGTCCTCCGCTGGACCAACAACCAGGGCGGCGGGCTCAACCTCGACGCCTGGGCGCTCAGCGACGACCCGGCCTGGAAGCCCGCCGGCACGGACCTCAAGCCCGCCGCCGAGGGACGGCACGCGCTGGTGATCCAGTGCGAGTGCTTCAGTGGATCGCACGGCACGCAGATGACGGTGGACAAGTACGTGGACCCCACCGGCCTCAAGTGCTACTTCGACCCCGGTGCGCTCCACGCTTGGCCCGCCTCACCTGACAAGCTGCTCCACGCCTTCATTTACGAGGGTGGGCTGTGCAGCAACACCGTGGTGCCGGTGGCCGCCATCGACGAGGCGCAGGGCCTGCTGACCACCACCCGGAAGCCCGGTGGCTACATGATCGAGGTGGGCGCGCGGCTGTTCGTCGACAACGTGCGCGAGGCGCTGGACGCACCCGGCGAGTGGTACCTCAACCGCGCCACGGGCGTCTTGAGCTGGCTGCCTGACCAGGCCGGGTTCGCCGGGCAGGACGCCATCCTATCGAACGTCGACCGGTTGATCGAGCTGCGCGACGGCGCGGCCTGGCTGCGCCTCGAAGGGCTGACCTTCGAGGCCACCGACTACGCCCTGCCGACCCAGGACTGGTACCACAGCGACAGCGCCTCGATCTGGCTCCGGGCGGCGGAGCACTGCCAGATCGCCGGCTGCCGCTTCACCAATCTGGGCGCCACGGCGGTGGTGATGGTGGGCGCCTGCCACCATAACGCGGTGACCGACAACGAGATCGCGTACTGCGGCGCTGGCGGCGTCACGATCAACGGCAATCCGGACAACCGCCACCTGGGCGCCGCGGCCGAGGGCGCGCCGGCGGAGGCGAACCTGATCGCCGGCAACCACATCCACCACACCGGGCTGCTGCTCAAGCACGGCAACCCAGTCTGCCTCAACTCCGCCGAGCGCAACGCCGTGCTCAACAACACCATCCACGATGTGCCGCGGATGGGCATCCTGCTCACCGCCGACTGCGGCGGCAATCGCATCGAGCAGAACGACATCCGCCGCACCAGCCTGGAGACGGGCGACACGGGGGCGATCTACGCCTATGCCGTGAACAAGCTGCCCGAGCCGAACGTGATCGCCGGGAACGTGATCGTCGACAGTGTGGGCATGGGCACCACGCAGGAGGGCGAGATCCGCTCGCCGCACTACGCCTGGGGGATCTACATCGACGGCGAGTCGAGCGGGTTCCAGGTTCACGACAATCTCGTGGTGCGCACGGTGCTGGGTGGGGTGTTCATCAACGGCGGACACGGCAACGTGGTGGAGAACAACGTCCTCGTGGACGGCGCCGAGAGCCAGTTCATGTACAGCGACTACGCGCAGCGGGGGATCGGCAACGTCTTCCGGCGCAACCTGCTGGTGTGGACCAAACCCGAGGCCAGGCTGGGGCTCGGCAACCAGAAGGACGTGATGCACTTGAACTCGGACGACAACCTGTTCTGGCACAACGGAGCGCCGGTGCCGGAGCTGGCCGGGATGCAGGAGCGCGGGTTTGAGCTGAACTCCGTGGTGGCCGACCCGTTGTTCGTGGACCCGGGCAACGACGACTATACGCTGCGGCCCGACTCGCCGGCGCTCAAGCTGGGCTTCAAGCCGCTCGACCTATCGGGCGTCGGCGCGAAGGGGTGGCGGGCGCCGTAGGGGCGGGAGACCCCGCCCTTACCGCAGCCACTCCCACAGCCGGGGCAGGAACGGCTCGGTCGACTTGATCGGCATGTTCACCGGCGCCTGCTGCAGCTCGCTGGCGTAGATGCCCATCAGCGTCCGCGCCTCCAGCAGCGACGCCTCGAGCCGGGTCGGGTGCGGCTTGCCCTCGTCCTCCAGCCAGTCGAACATGGCCTCGGTGAGCCGCGCCTGGGCCGGGTTGTCCTCCGCGGCGTAGTCGTAGCGTTCTTCCCGCGGCGGCTCGCCGTAGTACTGCCGGGTGCTGTGGTCCATCCACCAGGCGACGTGCCCGGCGTCGCCGTAGGCCGCCACGCGCTTGTGCATCCACTGCGAGGCGTGGTCGCCATTGCGCGGAGCGCCCGCGTTGCAGAGGATGCTCGCTCGCACGCCGTTGGCGAAGGTGATCTGCGCCCAGGCGTTGTCGGCGCAGGGGTGTCCGGTCTGGATGCCTGACTTCCCGCCGCAGCCGCCGTGAACCATCACCGGTGGCTCGTGGCCGTTGAGCGCGAAGATCAGGTTCATCACGTGCGAGCCCTGCTCGTAGAGGCGCGAGAGGCAGCTCCCGTCGATCAGCCGGAGCGGCCCTATACGGCCGTCGCGCACGCCCTGCAGCAGCTCGGCGAACGGCTTGTGGAAGCGGAGCTGATGGTTGACACAGATCTTCGTGCCGCGTCCGTCGAGGGCTTCGATGGCGGCCATCTCGTCGATGTCGCAAGCGAGCGGTTTCTCGACGATTACCGCCGGCACGCGCAGCTCGACGGCCTGGTTGAGCAGCTCGACGCGCACGCCGGGTAGCGTCACCATGTGGACCACGTCGGGCCGTTCGGCCTTCACCATGTCGGCGAAGCTGGTGTACCGCGCGGCCAGCCCGAACGCGTCGCCGAAGGCGTTGAGCCGCCCTTCGTTGAGGTCGCAGCAGGCCACCGGCGCGCCGCGCGTCACATGCCGATAGGCCGCCGCGTGCCCGCGCGCCCGCCCGCCGCAGCCCAGGAATGCCGTCTTGAACATCTCGCCCTCCCGCGCAAGTCGAAGCTCACGCCAACGTGCAGATCTGGTGGATCAGGTCCATGTAGTACTTGAAGTTGGCGAACGGCACGTCGGGCGGCACGGCGTGGTCGACGAACGGCGAGTAGCCGCCCTGCCGCACCAGCTCAGTCACCTTGTCCACCACCTCGCGCTCGATGTCGGCCTTCGTGCAGCCGTCGCGCAGCGCGCGCTTGTCGATCCCGCCGAGCATCAGGAGGTCCCGGCCGTGCTGACGGCGGTAGGCCAGCATGTCGCAGTCGCTGGCGATCTCCATCGGGTAGACCAAGTTGACGTGCGAGTCCAGCCACAGCGGCACGAGGTCGTCCACGTTGCCGTCGCAGTCCACCATGATGATGCGGATGCCGTACTCGTTGACCACCCTGGTGACCCGCGAGAGCACCGGGGTCATGAAGTCGCGGAACATCATGGGTGAAATGAGGGAACCGCTCTTGCAGGCCATGTCTTCCCACACGACGGCGAAATCGAGGTCCGGAATGTCGTTGAGCGCGCGGTCGATCAGCTTGAGGATGAAGTCGCCGACGAACTCGGTCATCTCGTGGACCAGGTCGGGCTGGTCGTAGTACCAGAGGGCCAGGTGCTCCATGCCGACCCAGTTGCGCAGCCAGCCGTAGTACGAGCCGATGTGGATGCCGAGGGGGTAGTCGCGGCCCTGGACGCAACGGCAGTAGTCCTCCCAGAACTGTGGGTAGCGCAGGCCGGCGGTGGGGTCGAGCCGTTCCTTGTAGCGCTCCCAGCCGGCGCGGTCGCGGACGGGGTAGGTGATCCACTGCGACATGCCGATCTCGCGATCGGTCCAGTGCTTGGTCACGGCGCCGAACTCGTCCTCGTCGATGCGCCAGTGCTCGGTCTGTTCGATCACCTTGGATTCAGGCGGCGGCCAGAGCCCGGCGTTGAGCGGGAGCACCTCGTAGCGGTCGTAGCCGAAGTAGCTGTTGAGGTGCTGGTCGTGCGGGAGCCCTTCGCGGAGCCAGCGGTTGCGCGTCTCGCCGAAGAGCCATTGCGGCATGAGGAAGACGCGGTCGGGCTGGCCGTATTCGAAGGTGGCGTGGAAGCGCTCGCGGGAGGTCATCGGCTGGGACGGCATGGTGGTACCCCGGGTTGGTGGGGGATTGGCTACGTCGGCGCCTGCTCCTCCGCGGAGCCGGTCACTCGCCGCCGATGAACGGATTGCGTGCCTCCACCGACCCGTACCGCCGGCCGTGGCCGAAGTCCTCGGAGAGCAGCACCGTGCACCGTGCGCGGGTCGCCGCGGCCAGAATCAGAGCGTCCCAGTACGAAGTCTGCTCGGCCTGCTGGATCAGCAGGGCTTGCTTGACCAGCGACCGGTCTACGGCGACGACGTTCAAAGCGTCCAGGTCGCCGACCATCAGGATCGCCTGCGCCAGCGTGCGGGGCTGCGCGATCCTGTGCGTCACGACGTTGACGAACTCGCCCAGTACCTGACCGGAGATGGCAGCGTTGCCCGTCTCGACGGCCGACTCCAGGACGGCGCGCGCGATCCCGTGTTTGCGCGGCTCCGAGGCATCGTAGGAGTAGACGAGCACGTTCGTGTCTAGAAACACCCTCTCAGCGGTCATAAAGCTCATCCCGGTTCCACCTTCCCTTAGCCGTGCCACTGCGGCTAGCCGCTCGACCGCTTCCGCCTGCGCGACCGACTCCAGATACTCCCGCACCATCGCCGTCAGAGTCGTGTCGTGGTCGAGCGCGATCTTGCGCACTTTGCGCACCAGGTCGTCGTCGATGCTCAGCGTGAGGTTCGCCATGCCGCTGCTCCACGTAATACGTGATCCACGTATTATGGCCCACTCCGGCGCTGCGTCAAGCGGTATCCGCCGCCACCCCGGCATTCCCCCGCGCACGCTCTATCATCGCCCTGGTCATTTGGGCGCACCCGGGCGAGAACCCCTGTGCTGGGGACGCCCGCAGCAAAAGGAGTGAAGCTGGCGCAACGCCCGCGGCCGTCGTAGAGCCACCGATGCGCTCACGGGTTGGTCAGCAGGCTCTGGATCAAGCGGATGCGGTTGCCGTCGAGGACGTAGACCTCCCCACCCGGACCGATCG
>JACPDV010000509.1:0-11821 GCA_016183835.1 Armatimonadota bacterium | reverse complement strand
GTGATGGACTCGAACCGCGCGGACGCCCCCGGACCGTCCGCAAGGCCCCCGACCACGAGATCACCGGCGATCACGCCGTAGCCGCTCTGGGGCGGACTGATCCGCGCCACGGCGTGGTCGATCGCCACGATGACGTTGCCACTCGGTTCAACGTCCAGAACGGATAAGCTGGCCGGGGCGGAGATGCTGCCACCCCAGGCTGCCACCATCTCATCCGCCGCGTGCTGCCACCCGGTCAGACTGGTCGCGGCTCCCGCCGGCGGGAGCCGCGTCGCTCGGAGCGACGTCAAGCCCATGCCAGGGCCGGGGACGTTCCAAAAATCCCACTGGCCGAACACTACGCCGCCTGAGGGCTGCACGTTGATGCCGTCGAAGCCCGTGGCATAGCGCGGCTCGGGGCTGAACGGATCACCGTAGAACTCCTGCCATGCGGTGGTGGGAGGCAGCAGACCGGTGCCCGGACCTACGGGCTGGCCGTCACGGGAGTACAATCTGAGGTCGGCTTGCGCACCGCCGTCCGCGTCGGGGCTCTGGTAGATGCCGACGCCCGCCCCGATTCCCAGGTACACGTCCCCGGCCGCGGACACCGCGATGTCGTAGAACCGCTCGTTGTCGGCAGCCTGGATGCCGGTACCGACCAGCGACCAGTCACCGGGCACTTCGGGCGAGCCCTGACTGCCCAGCTCGAGGCGTTGCACACGGTTGGAGTTGATGAGCCACAGCGCACGGCCGTCTGCCTCACAGGCCAGGGCGGACAAACCTGCCAACCCCGACCGGATCGTCCGGACCGACCCGTCGCGCGCGACCCGCCTGACGGCACCGTTGCCGCCATCGGCAACGAAGAGGGCGCCATCGCCGTCGATGTCGATGCCGAGCGGCGAGTTGAACCTTGCGGAGTCGCCCGGTCCATCCTGGGCGCCGGAGCCGGCGGCGCCCGCCAAGGTACGCACCATGGCCAAGCGGGAGCCGGAAAAGGCCGTGCCGGCCGCCGGTGGAGTGGCCGCGGTTGTCGCGGCATCGACGGTCACCAGAAGGTCGAACTCGGTGACCTCGGCAGGCACGTTGAATGACCACTGGCGTTCGCCGCTGGTGGCGCCCTGAGGCAGCGACGCCGAGTACTGGAAGTAAGGCCACGGGCCGCCATCCCCAGGGAGCTGCCCATCCGCATTGGCCACGGTAACCCCTTGCGCCGTCCCGATCTGGTACTCCCCTGCGCTGGGGCTGATCACGCACGCGGTCCTGTTGCCGTAGTCCGCTACCCAGAGCGCCCGGGCCGTTCCGCTGATCATCCTGAGGCTGTTGAAGACCGCGGCAGTGCCCGGGCCGTCGGCGTGGCCCTGGACTCCTGTGCCCGCCAGCGACCGAACCACCCAGTTGGCCGCGCGGGCAGGGTCGGCGCCTAGCTTCGGGGTCACCAGCCGCACCATCTGTGGCTCGCTCACCGCCAGTCCGGCCTCTGTCCAACAACACCCGGCGGGCGCCTCGAACGTGGCGGCATCACCGGGGCCGTCGGCGTGGCCGCTGGCGCCGGTGCCGGCGATGGTGGTGACCTCGCCGGTGGCAGTGGCGCGCCGGATGCGGCGGTTGCCCTGGTCGGACACGTAGACGGCGCCATCGGCGCCGACCGAAACGCCCATCGGCATGTCGAACCGCGACGCGCGACCCCTGCCGTTCACGTAGCCGGGTGCACCAGTGGGGCTGCCGGCGAGCAGGGCGACCACGTAGCTGTCCGCCAGGAACGGGTCGGCGCCGGGCGTCAGCGTGATTCTGCGCACGCGGTTGCCGTCCGCCTCCGTCACGTAGATGGCCCCATCGGGTCCGACGGCGACCCCGACCGGCTCGCGGAACAAGGCTGATTGCCCCGCGCCGTCGGCGTCTCCGGGAAAACCAGCACCAGCGATGGTGTTCACGTCGCCCTCTCTCGTCACGCGGCGGATCGCATCGTTGCCACGATCAGCGACGATGAGTGCGTCGGTGAGAGCGTTCCACGCGAGGCCGGCGGGGGAGCTGAAGGTGCCGAATGCGGCAGAGCCGTCGTCGAAGCCTGCCCCTCCGCCAACCAGCACGGATGAGCCATCCGACCGGCAGATGGTGTTGGCGAGGCTATCTGTGCCGTACGTCTCAGGCTCTGGGTCGAGTACCTGGTAGACGCTCAGACTGCTCTGCCACGCGGTCCGGACTCTGCTCTGGGAGCGCAGGTCGAGCGATCCAGTGCCACGCAGCAGGTCCACCAGTACCCGGATGCCCGACACTGTGCCATCGGGAGCCTGCCCGACCAGCACACCGGCGTCGTTCGTCAGGGACACGTTGGTGGACCGGACCCCGCCCGGTTGCTGGGTCAGCGGACCAGCGTTCAGGGTCACTGCCGAGCCGCCTAGCACGGCACGCGAGGCAGGCAGCAGAGGCGTGACCGTCACCTTGCCGCTCGTGACGTTCACATGGACACGAGCCGTCGCGTGCCCCAGCGCCGGAGTCACCGGCGACGTCTCGTCCACGATCGGTGCCGTGGACCCCCGCGGATGGCCGCCACACGCCACCGTGAGAACGAACAGGCAGAGCGCCACACACCCCGACACGATGCTGCGTGCTCCCATGCTATCCCTCCCGTTTGACCCCTTGCCCTGTGTCGTGAGAGGTTCGGCATGTCCTGGCGCCCTCCTTCAGCGGCCCAGAGCATTTGGTTGTGGTGGTGTTCTCAAACCGCCGCCACCCCTGCGTTCGCCCGCGCGTACCCGCACATCGCCCGCACGTTCTCCGCCGGCGAGCCGGTCGGCACCTCGCAGCCCGCGCCCACCACAAACCGGGCCCCCGCCGCCGCGTGGCACTCCGACAGCTTGGCCCAGACCGTCTCCGGCGTGCCGCGGAAGAGGTACTCTGTCGGGTTCATGTTGCCCAGCAGCGCCGCCGTGGGACACTCGCGCCGGGCGTGGGCGAAGTCGCAAGGGTAGTCGATGTCGATCATGTCCACCCCCAGCCGGCCGAGATCCGGCGCCAGGTGCGTCGTGTCGCCGCAGATGTGCAGGCGCACGTGCACCCCCATCGCCTGAATGGTATGGATCAGCCGCTCCTCGTGCGCGAACACCTGCGCGTGGTACGCGCGCGGCGAGAGGAGGGAGGCCGCCGCGTCGCCCACGCCCACCAGGTCCGCCCCGGCCTCCACCTGTGCCTTAGCGAACGCGATCTCCATGTCCACCGAGAAGGCGAACAGGTCGTCCATGAACCCCGGCTCCTCGATGCTGGCCATCAACGCCGGCTGGAGACCGTGGAGGTCGGCCGCCATCGCCATCGGGCCCTCCACCCAGCCCTGCACCGACATCTCCGGCCCGACCCGCTCGCGGAGGAGCGCCACCGCCTTCACCCGGTCGTGCATCCGCCCGCCGCCGAGGGGGTCCGGGAGGCGCAGCTTCTTCAGGTCGGCCGGCTCCTGGATCAGCGCGAGATGCGCCTCGTTGATGGGCGCCTCGTCGGGGAAGTAGGTGGGCCGCCCGCCCAGGTCGTCCACCTCGCGCGCCGGGTCGCTGATCACCTGCACGCAGTCCACGCCATACTGCTCCACCATCGCAAGCTGCCCGGCGGCCATCACGCGGTAGTCATGGATATACTCGTAGAACGGCCGGCCGACCAGGTGGCTTGCGAAGCGCATGGTGATGGGCTGGCACGGCAGGTGCGGCGTCGCCTCGCCGCGCAGGGTGGCCTCGAACAGATCCAGGTCGGTCATCGCAGACTCCCGGCTTCGGTTGGCGCGCCAATTCACGTATCGTCAGCGTCCGTCATTGCGAGGAGGTCCGCCGACGAAGCAATCTCGTTCGCCAGCCACCTGAGTCGGCCTTCCCTCCGGCGAAACGCCCTCGGCAAGGAGACTGCTTCGTCGTCGGACCTCCTCGCAGTGACGGGTTGCCGGCGGAGCCTTGGGTCTATCCGCTTCGCATGCCCGCCAGCCGCGAGTAGCTGCCTTCGTTCCGGATCGTCTCCAGCAGCGCGATCACGTTCTCCGCGGGCAGCCCGTCGTCCAGCTCGGTGCTGCTGCCGCAGCAGTAGCCGCCGCCCTCGCCTGCGTCGAGAATCGCCTGCCTTGTCGCCGCCGCCACGTCGTCCACCGTGCCGAACCGCATCAGCGCGTTGATGTCCACGCCGCCGCAGAAGGTCAGCTTGTCGCCGTAGCGCCGCTTCAGGTCGGCCAGGTCCATCCCGGCCTGGCGCTCGATGGGGTTCAGCCCGTCGATGCCGGGGGCCACGAAGTCGTCCATGATGGGCCGCAAGTCGCCGTCGCTGTGGAACATGACGTAGATGCCGTGCGCGTGGTACGCGTCGCAGATGCGCTTGAGGTGCGGGAAGAAGTGCTCGCGCAGGAACGGCGTGCTGAACATCGGGCCGTGGTTGTAGGCCATGTCGTCGCCGACGAAGGTCACCGGGGCGACGCGCTCCTTCAGTTCCGGGTCGACCCGCTGGAAGATGGCGTGGACGTGCTCGATGTGGTTGTCGGCCACGCGGGCGAGGAAGGCGGCCACCGTCTCGGGATCGTCGGCGAGGGCGTAGGAGAAGACGTCGAGCCCGGCCGCGCCGTGGGCGCCGTGGAGGCCGACGCCGCCGATCTGCCAGACGTGGCAGGTGCCCGAGCCGAGCTTGTCCTGCCAGGTGCGGTGCCATTGCAGGCTGCGGTCGGCGGCCTCGGCGAGCTGCGCCGCCGTGCGCGGCGGCGCGTCAGCGGTGCGGCGGAAGGAGGCCAGGAGCGCCTCGGGCGTGCGCAGGCTCTTGACGCTGTGCCAGGTGGTCCAGCGCTGGTGGATGGTCAGCTCGCCGTGCGGCCCCTCGATCCGCTCCTCGCGCTGCGGTCCGCGGATGGAGCGCGTCATGTCGAGGCAGCGGGAGACGGCGCGCGGCACGACGTCGGCCCAGTTGTCGTAGGTCACGGCTTCGCCGGCGTAGTGGGCGATGGCGCCCTCGTTGCGCAGGAGATCGTACGCGGGCACGCGGTCGGGCTCGCGGTGCCGGAAGGCGGCGAGGATACGCTCGCGGGCGGTCATCGTCTGCATGCTCGGCTCACCACGGCGCCGCCGCGCCGCCTCCGCCGACCTTGGCCAGCGCCGCGTCCAACTCCTGCAACCCGCGCCGCCCGCCCGCCACCCGGAACAGCACGCCGCCCTTGGCCACGAACGGGTACCAGCCGCCCCAGCCAGCCTCGCCGCCGCCCGCCTCGTGCACCGATCGGCGGAACATCGCCTCGATCCGGTCGTGCTCGGCGAGCAGCCCCGCCAACTCCTTGCTGGCCGCCTCGAGCAGCTCGCGCCGCTCGGTCTGAGGCGCCGCCAGGGCCTTGTCGATCGCCGCCACCAGGAGCAGTTTCCGCGCCGCCGTCGAGTGGATCCGTACGTCCTGGCGCAGGTACTCGAGGGTGACCTGGTTGCGCTTCGCCGCCTTCGACCAGCGGTCGAGCACCGCGTCGGCCCGGCGGCAGAAGCCCAGCAGCGACTCCGCCTGGGTGACCCACTCGGGATGCTTGCCCAGCTCTGCCAGGGTCTCTTTCGGCGCCGCGGCGATGATGGGCTCCAGCGCCTGGTTGTTGCGCCAGAAGCCCTGCTCCTTGGCCTCACCGTAGGGCGCGTGGACCGCCTTTCGCACCTCGGCGCTCAGGTCTCCGCCGGCCAGGCCGAACCAGTGCCGGGCGTACCGCCAGCCGAAGTCCGCCCGGTCGTCGCCCGCCGGGTTCCAGGCGCACTGCCCGCTGTAGACGAGGGCGTAGAGGTTCAGCTCGAACAGGTTGCGCCCGCCCCAGATGCCGTGGACCCAGGTGCAGGTGCATTCGCCGGGCACCTTCGCCGCCGCGCCCGCTCTGAGGAAGCCGGCGATGTTGCCGAAGGTGTTGTCGAAGTCGTCGCCCGGGTCGTAGTAGCGCGTCACCGCCGGGGTAGCCCAGGCGTTGGCGAAACCCTCCTGCTGCAGCTTGGCCAGGGTGGGGTAGCTCGACTGGTTGCCATAGTGCCAGTCGAAGACGGCGATGTCGTGCGGCAGCTTGTCGGCGGCCTGGTCGGTGAAGCCCTCTTCGTGCCACCAGATCATCATCCGGCGCTGCCGCGCGGCGAGCAGCTCGTGGAGCCTGGTCATGTGCTCGGCGTAGAGCCCGGGCTTGCCGATGGCGTCGGCCCGCGCCTTGCACTGCGGGCACTTGGCGAAGCCGGCGCCGAACTCGTCGCCGCCGACGTGGATCGCCTCGGCGTAGGGGAACGCCTCGCAGAGATCGTCGTAGAGGTCGCCGAGGAAGGCAAAGGTCTCGGGCTTGCTGGAGCAGAAGGTGTCGCCCTCTTCGCGCAGGTTCGCCAACTCGGGGTGGGCGAAGTAGACGCCCGAGTGCCCCAGCGACTGCTCCTGCGGGAGGAGCTGCAGGTGGTGGGCGCGCCCGTACTCGCTCAGCTCGCGCGCCTTGGCGATGGTGAAGCCGTCCTCGCCGCGGAGCGCCAGGAACGGGTACTTGCGGAAGGCGAATCCGGCGCCCTCGAAGTAGGGCATGACCCGGTTGATCTTGACGGCGGCCAGCTCCCGGATCAGCCGCTTCCAGTAGTCCAGGTCGATGACCTGGAACCCGCCCTGGTCGATGGCCACCATCACCAGCCGCTCGGGGATGGCCGGCCGGTCTGTGATGCTCACCGCCGGGATCGTCCCGTCCCCACGGACGAGCTGCGCCAGCGTCTGCGCGCCGTAGTAGAAGCCGTCGGGCGAGTCGGCGGTCAAGGTGATGGATGTCGGCGTGACGGCCAGCCGATAGCGGGCGGCGCTTCGGACTGGCGAGTGGTCGCCAGGTTGATGCCTCGGTCACCGAGCGGGACGTCACGTCGGCAGCGCTCCTGGAGCACGGCGCGCACTTCCGCGGCGCTCTGGCGGAGCGTGCTCGGCGCCGCGATGCGCGTCTGCGGCGTGATCCGGTACGCACCGGCGCCGACCTGCACTTCGCGCGGCCAGGGCAGGAGCGCGACGCCCAGCTCCCGGAGCCGCCGCGACGCCGCGACCATTGCCTCGCGCTCCCGCTGTTCCCGGCGCACCTGCGCCACCTTGGCATCGATCTGCGCCTTGAGCCCCGGATCGTCCGTGCCGATCGTGAGCGACGACCACTCGGTCCGCCCGGTGCCGGCCTCGGGCCCTTCGTCGGTGAGGTAGAAGGTGGTCTCGGCGCCGAGGTCGTCCACCGGCGTCGCGGCGAACTCGAAGATGACCTTGCCGCCGTCATGCTCACTGATCCGCCCGGCGATGCTGGTGGCGGTGAGCGTGACCTCCGCGCGGTACCACGTGCCCACCTCGATGGGCTGGGTCGCGGCCTGCCGCTGCGCCCACTCGTTGCCGACGCGGGTGTGGAGGTGGTAGCGCCCGCCGGCGTCGGCAAAGAGCATGTACCAGTGGGTCGAGGGCACCTCGGAAGTCAGCTCCTGCGATTGCGGGCCCAGGGCGAGCGGGCGGAACTCGTAGGTCAGCGAGAGCTTGCCCTGTGGGAGCGGCAGCGGCCCGACGCGCAGCCCGGAGCGCCGCCAGCCGGGCACCGTGGCGGAGTGGAGCATACCGTCGGCGTTGGTCGCCGGCTCCACGCAGGTCACCAGCGGCGGCAGCGGTCGGCCGAACGTGACGTTGAAGAGCGGCAGTTCGGCGGTGCGAGCGCCGACCGCGAGCACCGGGATGAGGAGCCAACGCGAGGACGGCCACACACCGCTTCTCCAAGTCCGAAGGATCAAGGTGTGGGAGGCCAGTCCTCCGGCAACCGCGGTATCAGTCCGAGGAGCAACGCTTCCTCCTGCCACTCCCGAGGCATGGCGCGGGCATCCACGCGTTCCGCGCCCAGTTGCACTGTGAAGACCTCGGCCGGGTCGCGGAAACGAAGCAGCCGCCAAGGGGCGTCCGGCCCGAACGGACCCACGTAGTGCGCGAGCTGGGCGTGCTTCTCGAGCAGCGTCTTCTCCGACACCTTGCAGGCACGGCCCACCGCGACCGGGCTGGCGGCAAGATCCGGATCCACCTCGGGATTGCATTGGACGGCCGCCAGGATCCCGGCGGCTGCCCAGCTCGTCGCGCGGGCGCGGCAGACGGCATCGGGATCGTGCTGCGACAAGGCGCGGATCAGGCCGGCGGCGAGGGTGGCGACATCCCGTTCCAGACCCAACTCCCGGCAGGCCGGCAGGGCAAGCTCGAGGACTTGCTCGAGGTGCGGCTCGGCTCGGACGTACTCCCAGCTCGTCAGGCTGGCCAACGCGAGCCCGTGCGTCAGGTTGTCAAGCTCGTTGACGCAGGTGTTGAGGTCCAGACCCAGCTCGCGGACCATCGACTCCGCGTCGACACGGGCCGCACGGCTCCGGCCCGGGTGCGCTTGCTCCATGCGTCCGAGCTCGCCGAGCAGGGCTGCCGTCGCCCACAACGAGGGCGCCGCCGCTGACAGCAGGTGTCCCGCGGTGTGCGCCACCTCCTCCAATCGCAACCGGACAACGGCGGACCAGAGCGGCGACAAGTGCTTGGCGCAGAACGGCTCCACCAGCGCCATGACGGCGTCCACGGCCGCCGTGGTGTCGATTTGCGCCTCGGCTTCTTCGCCGTCCGCCTCGTCCTCCGCGAGACCGTCATCGACCTCGTCCACCTGGATGAAGTCATACGGGCCGAAGAGGTCGTACCGACCGCGTGCCGGCTGCCGCTGTGCGTCCTGGTCCACGCTGAGCCCCGGGACATCCGCTGGCGCTTGGCCCGGAGTCAGCTCGTACCCGTCATCCTCGCCGAAGTAGGCGCATTCGCCCACCCGCGGCGAGTTGGTCACCGGAGCCAGCATTTCGGAGCCGCACGCATGCCGCCGAGAGTGTGGCTTGCACAGCCACCCGGTGCCCTCCCAGCGGCAGTCGCGGCAGACGTTCACGGCCGGCTCGCCGCAATGGCAGCGGATATCCGGCGGCAGATTGCGCGCCAGCAAGGCCACCGGCGAGACCAGCGGTTGGCCCTCCCGCTCCCCGGCGACCCGGATCTTCAGGTCGGTCGAGGAGCCATAGTCGTAGGTGTAGTCCACCTCGCCGACGAACGCAAACTCATCGCCGACGTCTCCGCTGTCATCCAGCTCCCGCCGGCCCGCCATGAACCCGCTCATGTGGCCGCAGCATTCCAGCCAGATGCCGCGGAGGAACGAGTCGAGCCAGTACAACTGGGCGGTGGCCGGCATCTCCAGATGCAACCAGTAATCGGGCTCGTAGCGGCCCGCGGTGCACTTCCGCAAGTGCACCGTCATGCGGCCCTTGGCCACCACTTGCCCACACAGCGCACACACGCCGTCAGTCACTGTCCACTCCTTACAGCCCCAGCGCGCCCGCGAGCACCCGCTCCAAGCCGTTGGCCATGAACCAGAACCCCAGGTCGTTGGGGTGCGACGAGTCCACGATCCCGTCCATCTGCGCCGGCCCGAGGAGCGAGTGGCCCTCGACCGCCTGAATCCGCTGATCCCCGGCCGCGACCCGCGCCGCCACCGCCTCGTGCACCACCTCGCGCATCGCCTCGAGCCGCTCGCGTCCGCCGTCACTCCAGCCCTCCATCGCCGCGCCGATGGGCGTGATGCAGACGATGGGCGTCTCGGGGTGCTTCGCGCGGAGCGTGGTCAAGAATGGCGTGTAGCTCTCGCGCATCTGCTCCACGCTGGTGCAGTTCTGGGCGTAGTCGAGCACGTAGCACGAGGCGTCGATGGCGGCCATCGCCTCGGCCAGCTCCGGCTCACCGCGGCCGTTGCCGCTGAAGCCGAGGTTGACGTGGTCGAGGTTCAGCCGCCGGCAGAGGATTGCCTGGTAGCTCATCCCAGCCCGGCTGGCGCAGCCGCCTTGGGTGATGCTGCTGCCGTAGAACGCCACCGGCCGCGCCACCGCGAACGGCGCCGGCGGCGCCAGCGAGGCCGTCTCGTCGAACCCCACGGCCTGCACCTTCACCGGGTGGTAGAGCGGCAGGTTGAGGGTCACCTCGCGCTTCGCCGCCGGCACGCCCGAGAAGAGCTGCACCTCGACCTGCGGCTTGCCTTCCAGCGGCGCGGCGGTGGCCCAGTAGACCCCGTCCACGTAGCAGTCCACGCTGTGCTGGCCGATGCGGTGCATGTTGTTCATGTGCCCGACGTCGCCGTAGTCGAGCCGGAGGCCGACCGCGGTGGCGGACGTGGCGAACCGGATCCGGCCGCCGGCCGGGCTGAGCGCCAGGCCCCACACCTCCGGCCGGTAGCGGTCCTTGAGCGATCTGGGCAGCCGCCACAGCTCGGGCGAGTTCTCGGCGAACCAGGGCAGGCCGATCACGGGCAGGCGCGGGTCGGGGAAGGGGATCCACTCCATCGGCTCACTCTCCTCCGGAGACGAAGGCGTCGTAGAGCGCTCTGACCGCCGCCTCGAAGTCGGCGCGCGAGGTGCCGACGATGATGCTCAGCTCGTTCACGCCCTGGCTGATCATGCGCACGTTGACCTTCGACCTGGCCAGCGCACCGAAGCAGCGCCCGGCGATGCCGACCTGGTGGCTCATGCCCAGGCCCACCACACTGATCAGCGCCAGGTCACGGTCGACGGCCAGGTAGTCGGGCTGCAGCTCCATGCGCATCTGCTGCGTGAGCTCGTCGGCCTGGTCGCCCAACTCCTCGTCGCTGATCACCACCGACATCGAGTCGATCCCGGTGGGGGTGTGCTCCCAGTTGATGCCGTGCGTCTCGAGGATGCCGAGCAGCCTGCGGCCGAAGCCGATCTCCTTGTTCATCAACGCCTTGGCGAGGCAGATCACGGTGAAGGTGGCCTTGCCGGCGACGCCGACGACGGGGTTGCGCGTGTGATCGCGCGTGGCTGTCACCAGCGTGCCGGGATCTTCGGTGGCGTTGGTGTTCTTGATGTGGATAGGGATGCCGGCCTCGCGCACGGGGAAGATGGCCTCGTCGTGGAGGACCGAGGCGCCCATGTAGGACAGCTCGCGCAGTTCCGCGTAGGTCACCTCGCGCATCGGCCGGGCGTGGGGGACGATCCGCGGGTCGGCCATCATGAAGCCGGAGACATCGGTCCAGTTCTCGTACACGGCGGCGTTGACGGCGCGGGCGACCACGGCGCCGGTGATATCGCTCCCGCCGCGGCTGAAGACCTTCACGCCGCCGTCCGGGCCGACGCCGTAGTAGCCGGGCACCACGCACACGTCGTCACCGGCGAGGGCGGTCGCGAGGCGGGCGTAAGACTCGGCGGTGGGCAGCCCGTGGAGGTCGATGCCCAGCAGATCGGCGGTCTCGATGAAGCGCGCGCCGAGGTGGGCGGCGAGGATGCGGGCGCTGAGGTGCTCGCCGCGGGAGGCGACCCAGTCCTCGCTCTGTCCCGCGGCGATGCCACCGCGGAGCTCGGCCAGGCTCTCGTCGGCGATCCCGTCCACGCCGAGTTGCGCCGCCATGTGCTGGAAACGGTTGGCGATGACCTCGAACGGAGCGCTGAAGTCCACGTCGTTGGCGGCGAGCTGGTGGCAGAGGAAGAGGAGGTCGGTGATCTTGCGATCGCCGCTGTGGCGCTTGCCCGGCGCGGAGACGACGACGATGCGCCGGCGCGGGTCGCCGCGCACGATCTCGCCCACTTTGGCCACCTGCGCGGCATTGGCCACGGACGTGCCGCCGAACTTGCAGACCACCGTCTCCATCCGCCTCACTCCCGCGGTCATCGAGTGGGCACAGGGTACCCGCGCGGCCCGGTGGCGTCAACGCCGATAATGGGGGACAGACGGTCATAGGCGTTAGTTTTGGGCATGGTCGTCATCCTCCTCCGCCAACCAGAGCGCCAGCATCTGCGGCGGACGTTTCCGACGGTACCTCTCGCCGACGGCA